>ONPE01000089.1 GCA_900319615.1 uncultured Eubacteriales bacterium | reverse complement strand
GGTTATCGGCAGGCCGAGGTCGCTCTCTGCACGCGCGAGCTCCACCCAGAGCCTGCGCCAGGTCTCGATACGTGTCTGTGCCGAGAACAGAGAGGTCATATACTGCGACGCATATCGCGCCGAAAACGGGCTTTCGTAGTTGTTTATCATAGGAACTCCTCTTTTCCTCATGCGGTCATTGCGAGGCTCCTTAAGGAGCCGTGGCAATCCCACAAATAGAGAATAATAGTTATAAAATAGATGGGTATAAATCTATCCATTGAGGATTATTCTCCTCAATTATTCGATTTTTAAAACTCCTGCTTTTGCCTTTAAGCTGTTTTTCTCTTGCAATCGCAGGCTTCGGTTCACTGTACACTTCGTAGTATACCAGTTTTTCAACATGATACTTTGCGGTGAAAGAAGATTTGTCGATATGATTCTTATGCTCATACACTCGTCTGACCAAATCATTAGTAACTCCGACGTACAGTGTTGTATTATAATTATTGGAGAGGATATAAACATAATAAGTCATTTGATTTCTCCAAAGTATTTTGTGGCGAGAAAAATGTACTTCTCCTCTTTGTGGGATTCCCACGGTCGCTTTGCTCCCTCGGAATGACTGCGAATTTTTGTGGGATTGCCACGGGCTTTGCCCTCGCAATAAATGCGAAAAATCAACGAATGATTCCGACGGAGATATATTTTACGAAGCAGCCGATCTGCTCCTCGATATACAGCACATAATCCTGCGCCGCCTTGGGCAGATCCTCGAACTTCCTCACGCCGGAGATATCACAGCCCCAGCCTTCGAGATACTCTGTGACGGGCTCGGCCTTATCGAGCAGACTCGGGAACGGGAACCTGTCGGTCTGAGAGCCGTCGACCTTATACTTGACGCAAACCGGGATCTTATCCATATAGCTCATGACGTCCATCTTGGTCAGAGCCACAGCGGTAGCGCCCTGCTTCTTCACGCCGTAGCGCGTCGCGACAACGTCGAAGGCGCCTACCCTGCGCGGTCTGCCGGTCTTGGCGCCGTACTCGCCGCCCTCCTCACGGAGCTTGTCGGCTTCTTCGCCGAACCACTCGCTGACGAAGGGGCCTTCGCCTACGCAGGTGGAGTACGCCTTTACCACGCCGATGATCTCGTCGAGCTTCATAGACGGAGCGCCTGCGCCGATGGGCGCGTATGCTGCTATGGTGGATGAAGAGGTAGTGTAAGGGTAGATACCGAAGTCGATATCCCTCAGCGAGCCGAGCTGAGCCTCGAACATGATGTTCTTGCCCTGAGCCTGTGCCTCATCGTAAAAGCTGTCGAGGTCGCTGATGAACGGCATGAGCGGCACGCAGTAGGTGCTGTACCACAGGCGCAGGTCTTCCATAGTGCAGGGCTCTGCACCGTAGACCTTCTCTATGGTCAGATTCTTCCACTCCATGATGCCCTCGAGGTGCTCGAAAAACGCCTTCTCGTTGAAGAGCTCGCCCGCGAGGACGGTCTTCTTCTGATATTTATCCGAGTAGAACGGCGCTATGCCCTGCTTTGTGGAGCCGTACTTTTTATCTGCGAGGCGCTGCTCTTCGAGGCAATCGAGCTGCTTGTGCCACGGCAGGAGCAGAGAAGCCCTCGCGCTTACCTTGAGATTTGCGGGGGTGAGCTGTACGCCCTTTGAGCGCACATACTCTATCTCTTTTATGAGGCTCTCGGGGTCTGCGGCGACGCCGTTGCCTATCACCGAGACGACTCCCTCGCGGAAGATGCCGGAGGGCAGCAGATGCAGGGCAAACTTACCGAACTCGTTGATAACGGTGTGTCCGGCGTTTCCGCCGCCCTGATAGCGGACTACAACGTCATAATCGGAGCTGATGAGGTCGACCATACGGCCCTTGCCCTCGTCGCCCCAGTTGATTCCTACGATCGCACAGTTAGACATTTTGTTCCTCCTGTTTCATATACATTTATTTACATGTACCTTATATCCCGGTTTCTTTCCCCGGGATTTTACCGTAATAAAGTATAGCATAAAACTTTTTAAATTGATAGATTTATCGGAAAATGCGTGCAATTTCGGCTATATAGCATAAGATTGAGAGCGTTAACAAAGATTTTTTAAAAAAAATTATAAAAATAATTCCGAAATATCAAAAAAACAGGTTGTATTTTTCAAACTTTTATGGCATAATGTATGTGCACCAATATAACTTTAGGAGGTACTCTATCATGTTTAAGAAAATGATTTCAGTTTTGCTTGCTGTTATGATGGTTGTTTCGGTCATGGCCGTTTCATCTTTCACCTATAACGCTGCAACTCTGGAAGCCAACAAGATTTATTTTGACACAAACGGCACCGGATGGGATATCGCCGACAGCGATATCGTTTCATTCTACGTCTACTCTCTCACCGACGGCGAGCTCGCGGCGACAAATTCAAAGCCGACGATCATTACTTCGTTATCTTCTATGTTAGCGGCGCAGGCTATGAAACTTACGCTCTGCTGTTTGACAAGACCTGCTTGGGTCATGTAGCTAAGTGCGACGGCTCCACCTGTGAGAACCCCGTCGACAGCACCAAAGAAAGCCAGCTCGCATACTGGCAGGGCGGCATCGACCGCAAGGTTTGCGGTCCCCGTCTCGCTATCACCTCTACCGGTAACGTCGTAGGCTCCTGCGTAGAGTACGGCAAAACTGCGTACTCTATCTTCACCACCTTCCTCACCGATACAGGCGCTCAGAGCCTTACCAACGCTCGTCAGTACACCGTTGATACAGGCGTGAAGACCGAGCAGAAGATGATCGACGATATCGGCAAAGACCTCGGACTGAAGGCTGACGACGTTCAGAAAGGCTTCACCGAAACCGGCGTAGCTACCACTTGGAGCTATGACGCTTCTACTCTGCCGAAGACTGCTCCTCCCACACAGGCTCCCACACCGAAGCCCACAGATCCTCCCACACAGCCTCCTACACAGGCGCCCACACCGGCACCCACACAGCCTCCTACACAGCCTCCCACACAGGCTCCTACTCAGGCTCCCACACCGGCGCCCACACAGCCTCCTACACAGGCTCCCACTCAGGCTCCTACTCAGGCTCCCACTCAGGCACCTACACAGGCTCCCACTCAGGCTCCTACTCAGGCTCCCACTCAGGCACCTACACAGGCTCCCACTCAGGTAGGTCCGACTCAGGCTCCTACACAGGCTCCCGAGACACAGGCTCCTACTCAGGCACCCACACAGGCTCCTCCCGTTGAAGGTATGCGCGGTGACGCTGACGGCAACGACAAGCTCGAGATCAATGACGTTACCATCATCGAGCGTTATCTTGTCAAGCTGCCGATCGAGCAGAACGGCTTCAATGCGAAGAACGCAGACGCTGATTTAGACGGTGTCATTGACGTATTTGACGCTACACTGATCCAGCGCGTGCTCGCAGAGATCTGCAATTGGGATAAGATCCCCGCAAATAGTTCATTAAATACCCCTAAATAAGCAAAAATAAACGTTAACCCCCGAAGCAAACGCTTCGGGGGTTCTTTTGTTACGCCATACTATTTTGTTTTATATTTATCATAATTTGCATTTATCACTGCGTTGGGTGACTGTTTGCAGCGTGAAAATTCGCAAGTGTGCTTGTGCCGGTACAAAAGTATTCAGTGTGTAAGTGTGCATTGTGCATAACAATTAAGTTTGACATATCCCGGCAAATCAGCCTTGATGAGTGAGCCGTACGGATTATTTCCAAGCGTTGTGATCTATGTACACTCGATATATCCAAACAAATCATCCTTAATGTGAGAAGCGTAAGGACTATATCTAAACGCTGTGATCTATGTACCCTCGACATAATCCAATACTTCAGTATGGTGTAAAAGGATGCGCGCATCATGGTGTATAAAGGTGCACGCACCAAAAAACGGACGCCTCAGGCGTCCGTTTTCAGCATTCATATTAACTTACTCTGCAAAGCCGGAGTCGATCAGCTCTACAAGACCCTCGACCGCGTCGATCTCATCGGGACCGTCAGCAAAGATCCTGACGGAAGTACCGCCGATGATGCCGAGCGACAGAACGCCAAGGAGAGACTTCGCGTTAACCTTTCTCTCATCCTTTTCTACCCAAATAGAGGACTTATACTCATTAGCCTTCTGAATGAAGAAAGTTGCGGGACGGGCGTGCAGGCCTGCTTTATTCTGGACCAAAACTTCCTTAACGTACATAATGTTACCCTCACTTGTCGATTAAAAAATACAGTTTAGCAATTGTTGCTTTTCTATTATATCCTCGAAATCTCGGTTGGTCAATGGGCGAAAATCATTTTTGTTTTGATATATAACTGGAGAAAAACAAAAAACTTTATTATTGTGCAAAATAACCAACGAGTTGATAATTATTTAGCCAAAACCACATTCGCAGCCCGGTTTCGGCGATTATTCGTCTGATTCTCCGCAGCTTTTGTCGGATAAAAGCTGCTCTGCGAAGCGTCGCTCCTTATCGCTGAGCGGAGCTTTCGACAGCATATCCGGGCGCTTTTCGGCAGTTTGTACAATGCTCTGCTCGCGCCGCCACTTGCGGATATTCTCATGATGTCCGCTGTACAGGACCTCGGGTATTTCGACGCCGCGCCATACCTGCGGCTTTGTATACTGCGGATACTCCAGCAGCCCGTCATAGTGGCTCTCGAGCTCAAAGCACTCGTCGTCGCTGAGCACCCCCGGCTGCAGGCGCGCAAGTGAATCCGCCAGCACCAGAGCCGGAAGCTCGCCGCCGGTGAGGACATAGTCGCCGATGGAGATCTCTTCATCCACGTACATATCCAGCACACGCTGGTCGACGCCCTCGTAGTGGCCGCAAAGCAGGCAGATATCCTCACGCTCCGAGAGCTTCTTCAGCTTTCTCTGGGTCAGGGTCTCTCCCTTGGGCGAAAGATAGATCAGATGCGGCTTTTCGCCGATCTCTTCACAGATATGCTCATAGCACAGGGCGATGGGCTCTGCCATCATCAGCATACCCATGCCGCCTCCGTAGGTGGAGTCGTCTACCCGGCGATGCTTATCGTAGGCAAAATCGCGGAGCTGATGACAGCGGATATCTATAGCGCCCGATCTGCGAGCCCTGCCGATGATGCTCTCGCCGAGCACAGCCTCGCACATCTCGGGGAACAGCGTGATGATGTCAATCCTCATCGTCGAACAGTCCTTTCATCGGGCGGATGTACACAGCGCCCTTGTCGAAGTCGAGCTCCTGCACGATATCCGGGATGACCGGGATGTAGAAGCGCTTGCGGTCGGCGTCTTCCATCTCGTAGACGTCGTTGGAGCCGGTCTTGAGGACGTCTGTGACGGTACCGTAGACCTCGCCTGAGTCGATATCGGTAACGGCAAGACCGATGATGTCCTGCACGAAATGCTCGCCCTCGTCGAGCCTGACGTTATCGCGGTCGATGTACAGCACCTTGCCGCGCAGGGTATCCGCCTCTTCTATAGAGCCTATCCCCTTCACCGTCAAAAGAGCGATGTTCTTGTGCGGACGGCAGGTTACCGAAAGAGCCGTTTTGCCGCCGTCCAAGTACAGGGTCTTGAATTGTCTGAGGAAGTCGGGTGAGTTCGCCCAGCATTCCACGCGCATCTCGCCTCGTATGCCGTGGGTACCGACTATCTTGCCGACCTCTAAGTATTTCTTTATCATTTGTTTTCCTCCGTATTTTCGGGTGCCGTGAGTAAGAATTTAGGTGTTTTGATAACGCAGGAGAGCACCGCCGCCGCGAGCGTGACGGGTATCATCCGCACCGGGAACAGCAGCAGGAGCAGCAGCGCCGCGGCGAAGGGCTTCTTCATCGTGTGCGCTACCAGAGCCGCTGTAACGGCTCCCATGCACAGGGCG
This sequence comes from uncultured Eubacteriales bacterium, assembly GCA_900319615.1. GTDB lineage: Bacteria > Bacillota > Clostridia > Oscillospirales > Acutalibacteraceae > Ruminococcoides. Next base: position 7,304 of record ONPE01000089.1, on the reverse strand, counting down.
GGGTCGACGCCGATCATCAGGCTCACGGCGTAGCCGACGGCGATGCCGGAGAAGATGACCGGGAAGAAATGTCCTCCCTTTAGCCCCGAGGTGATACAAATATTAGTAAGCAGCAGCTTGACCGCGCCGATCACGAGCAGCATGACCGCGCCGATAGCCGCGCCTTTCTCTACGACCGTTTCTATCTGGTGCTCGCCCGAGAACATACACAGCGGCAGCAGCAAGCCGATAAAGCCGAGGGCAACGCCGCCTATCAGCGCTTTGGCGACCGGGTACTTTTTCAGCGGAGCGAAGGCTATTATGCTGAGCTTATGGAAAGCGAAGTACAGCCAGCCGGCGATAACTCCTATCAGAGTCAGGGGGATTATCCAGAGATACTCGATCAGCTCAGTATGTACGGGCTCGATAGAAGCAAAGCGGCGCCCTTCTCGTTCTCGAGAGGCTCCACAAAGCCGAACATCGGCGAGCGGAAGATGGTGCCGAGGGTGGCGCTCACGCCTATACGGGTCAGCTCCTCCATCTCGGCATGGGCGCGCTTGAGCTTGTCGCCTATCCATGTGCAAAAGCCTGCGATAACGCCCGTCAAGCCAGCCTCGGGGCCGACGCTCGCGCCGAAGATCAGCGGCAAAAACGCCGCGCCGAGCATCATCGGGATGTTGTGATACTGATAACCGCCGTCCTCCTTGACCTTTGCAAGGACAACGGGCAGCTCCTCGGGATAGTCGCCGAACTTCTTCTTATACAGCCCCGTCAGCAGCGAGCCGACTATACACACGACCGGTGTGTAGAACCAAAAATCAAGCTTAGCCGGAAGAGTGTCCCACAGCAGCCCGATACACAGATTCATCAGCTTCAAAAAGCCCCAGATGACCGAGCCCGTGACCGCACCCAGCAGCACGGTGTATATGAACATCAGCAGACCGTTCCACGCTTTTTTCATACTATCTCCTCATTAATAAAGTATTTACGATACTCATTATATCGTTTAAGGCGGTCGTTTTCAACAAAAAGATGAATCATTTTTACCGTAATTCGACGGAAATCCGCCCCCGATATTGCAAAAACGGATATTTCACCATATAATAATCACATATCAAAAAGAAAGGTAGTCGGAAATCATGAAGCCGCTCAGACGGATTTTTAATATATTAAAGCATACGGGAACCATACGCATCTTCTTTTTCTATCTTTTCGTCCTGTGCATAGGCGGAATAGTCATATGCCTTATAGAACCGAAGGTAAACGGGGTGTTTGAAGGGATATACTTTTGCTTCGTCGCCTCTTCCACTATCGGCTTCGGCGATATCGTTCCGGTGACTGTGCTCGGCAGGATCATCACGATCATAGTCACCCTCATCGGCATACTGACCACCGCGATGGTGCCGGGCGTAGTTGTCGCCTACTACACCGAGTATCTCAAAGCGCAGGAGAAAGAGACCATATCTACCTTTATGGAGAAGCTGGAGCATCTGCCGGAGCTCGATAAAAATGAGCTTGAAGACCTCTCGGAGCGTGTAAAGGAGTTCAGGAAAAAGAATAACAAATAAGACGACAGCATATCTTAGCTGTTTATAAATTCAAACGACCGCTTATCAGGGCGGTCGTTTTACATATTACTCACTTCTCCTTAGGCTTGCCGAGGAGTCCTGCCAGCAGCGAGAACACCACCGCCGCCGCTATGCCTGCCGCCGAAGCCGTGAACGCTCCCGTGAGTATGCCGACGGCTCCGTCCCTGTCCACCGCGTCACGCACACCCTGAGCCATCAAGTGCCCGAAGCCCGAGAGAGGCACCGTTGCGCCTGCTCCGGCGAGCTCTGCCAAAGGCTCATATACGCCCACGGCGGAGAGCACGACCCCCGCAACAACAAAGCCGGTGAGTATCCTCGCCGGGGTGAGGCTCGTCCTGTCTATGAACACCTGACCGATGAGGCAGAGGGCTCCGCCCACCAAAAAAGCATATAAATACTGCATAATACTCTCCTTTAATCAATTAAAGTATTGAAAAAAACTCTATATAATGTTATTATATATATTCAACAGTAAATAATTCGCGTGCTGTTATCCAAATCAAAATTCTCAGCTTTGCTGATGAATAAGGCAAAACCACACGATCCATGTGCATATCTTGCCTAATAATGAGTTAGGAGGAATAATATGGCTGAGCTCAGCTTTCCTAAGCGGCCGTATCGAACCAAGGGCGGCGTACACGCTCCCCATAACAAAAACACCGCTCACAAAGAGAGCGTTGAGATGCCCGTACCGGCTATGGTCGCCCTGCCCATGACGCAGCATATCGGCGCGCCGTGCAAGCCTGTGGTAAAGGTCGGCGACACGGTGGACGTCGGTCAGGTGATCGCGAACAGCGACGCCTTTGTCAGCGCTCCCATCCACGCGAGCGTATCGGGCAAGATCAAGAAGATCGACAAGATCACCATGCCCGACGGAGGTAAGGTAGACGCGATATTCATCGAGAGCGACGGTGAACAACGCCTCTCGCCCGATATCAAGCCGCCTGTCGTCGAGAATCTCTCCGACCTGATCACCGCGGTGCGCAACAGCGGTCTTGTAGGCTTGGGCGGCGCAGGCTTCCCCACGTCGGTCAAGCTGAACCTCCCGTCCGACAAGGAGGTAGATACCCTGATCATCAACGTCGCGGAGTGCGAGCCCTACATCACATCCGACCACCGCGAGATCATAGAGAACTCGTGGGACGTTATCTCAGGCATCCTCACGGTCAAGGAGCTCTTGAATATCCACCGCGTGATCATCGGTATCGAGGACAACAAGCCCGACGCTATCAAGGCGCTCAGAGATATCGCGAACTCGCCTCAGCACGCTGACGCAGAGATCTGCGTGCTGCCCATCAAGGCTACATATCCCAAGGGCGCGGAAAAAATACTCATCAAGGCGTGCACAGGCAGAGAGGTGCCCATGGGAGGTCTGCCCTCGGACGCAGGCTGTATCGTGATGAACGTCGCCTCAATCGCCTTTATCGCCCGCTATCTCAAGACGGGCATACCGCTTGTATCGCGCAGGCTGACGGTAGACGGCGGCTGTATCGTAAACCCCGTGAACGTTATCGCTCCCATCGGCACACCCATAAAGGAGATCATCGACTTTGTCGGCGGCTACAAGGAGCAGCCGTACAAGCTGATAATGGGCGGCCCGATGATGGGCGTATCCCTGCCGAACGACGATCTCTACGTCCTGAAGCAAAACAACGCCATCCTCGCCTTATCCGAGGCTGAGGCAAAATATAACGAGCCCTCGGCATGCATACGCTGCGGCAAGTGCCTCGACGCCTGCCCGATGCATCTGGAGCCGCTCGAGCTCAGCAACGCCGCCGACCGCGGCGACATAGATACGCTCAAGGCGTACTACATCATGAACTGCATGGAGTGCGGCTGCTGCTCCTTCATCTGCCCTGCTAAGCGCCATCTGGTGCAGAACATCCGCCTGGGCAAGGCTCTTGTGAACAAGGCTAAGCGCGAACAGATCGCAGCTTCAAAGGGAGGTAAAAAGTAATGGAAAATATGTTACACGTATCCTCCTCGCCGCATTTCAAATGCAATAACTCCACACGCCGCATCATGCTCGACGTCATCATCGCGCTGATCCCCGCTGCAGTCGCAGCCTGCGTGATCTTCGGTATGCGCTCGCTGATGCTGATAGGCGTGTGCGTAGCCACCTGCGTGCTGCTCGAATATGTCAGCCGCAAGATCATGAAGCGCGACACCACCATCGGCGACCTCTCGGCTGTCGTGACAGGTCTGCTGCTGGCGCTGAACCTGCCCGTGGATATCAATCCGCTGATCGCGATGTTCGGCTGTCTTGTCGCCATCGTCGTAGTAAAGCAGATGTTCGGCGGTATCGGCATGAACTTCGTCAACCCGGCTCTGGCGGCGCGTATCGTGCTGCTGGTGTCCTTCCCCGGTCCGATGATGCACTGGGTAACCGCTGCAGGCGCGCCCAAGGCTGCGGCTATCGACGCCACGACCTCCGCGACTCCGCTGGCAGCCGATCCCGGGGTATACTCCTATGTCGATCTGCTGATCGGCCGCTGCGGCGGCTCTATCGGCGAGGTCTGCGCAGCGGCTCTGATACTCGGCGGCGTCTACCTCGTCATCCGCAAGGTCATCTCCCCGATCATCCCCTGCGTTTATCTTGCTGCGGCGGCGCTGATGTCGCTGATCGTCGGTCTTGATCCGCTGTATCAGCTGCTCTCGGGCGGCATGATGCTCGGCGCGATCTTCATGGCTACCGACTACACCACCTCGCCCGTCACCAAATGGGGCAAGGTCATATTCGCCTGCGGCTGCGGTATACTCACTATCCTGCTCCGCTCCTACTCAAATATGCCCGAGGGCGTCAGCTTCTCCATCCTGCTGATGAACATCCTCGTACCGCACATAGAGCACCTCACAAGGCCCCGCACGCTGGGCTTTGTCAAGAAAGCAAAGGGGGCGAAGAAATGAGACAAAAGATAACCCCCAAGGCGGTTTTGATACCTACCGTTTCGCTTTTCCTGATCTGTATATTCGTCACGGCGGCTCTCGCGCTGACCAACAGTGTCACCGCGGACAAGATCGCCGAGATCGAGCAGCAGAGCAAGCAGGAGAGCATGAAGGCGGTCTGCCCCGAGGCTCAGACCTTTGAAGAGATCACCCCCGACGTCATGTACGAGGGTAAGGATGAAAGCGGCAATACCGTAGGCTACGCGATCTCCACAGCCACAATGGGCTACGGCGGTCAGGTAAAGGTCATGACCGGCGTCAACGACGGCAAGATCATCGGCGTGGATGTTTTCTACAACGACGCCGAGACCCCCGGCCTGGGCAAGAATACCTCTAATCCATCCTTCTCCAACCAGTACAAGGGGCTTTCCGCAGACTCGGACATCGTCGTGAGCAAGGATAACAGCTCCGGCAACGCACAGACCGTCGACGCCGTGACCTCGGCTACCATCAGCTCGCGAGCCGTTACAAACGCGGTAAACGAAGCTTTACATATCTATAACGATCACGTCGGCGGCTCTTCGTCTGCCGATGATGCAGAAAACGATACAAAGGAGGGTGAATGATGGCTCAGAAAAGTCTTTTTCAAGAGTTTACAAAGGGTATAGTAAAAGAGAATCCCGTTCTCTGTCTGGTGCTCGGCACCTGCCCCACCCTCGCGGTAACCACCTCCGCCTTCAACGCCATCGGCATGGGCGTGGCGGCTACGGCGGTGCTGATCTGCTCCAACGCCGTTATCTCTGCGCTGCGCAAGTTCATCCCCGATAAGGTGCGTATCCCTGCGTACATCACGATCATCGCGGGCTTCGTCACCGTTGTACAGATGCTTGTCAAGGCGTTCGCGCCTGCTATCAACGACAGCCTCGGCATCTTCCTGCCGCTGATCGTCGTCAACTGCATCATCCTCGGCAGAGCCGAGATGTTCGCCGGCAAGAATCCCGTCATCCCGTCCATACTCGACGGTCTGGGCATGGGTATCGGCTTTACGGCGGCGCTGCTGTGCATGGGCATCATCCGCGAGCTGCTGGGCTCGGGTTCGCTCTTCGGCATACAGCTCCTGCCCGTACAGATACTCATATTCATCCTGCCTCCCGGCGGCTTCTTCGTCTTCGGCATGCTTATCATGCTTGCGAACAAGCTGAACACAAAGGCAGGCAAAACGGTGAAGACCAAGCCCTGCGACGGCTGCCCGATGGCTGACAAGTGCAGCCAGAGCACCTGTGCCAACACTGAAAAGGAGGTGGCGACGGATGCTGATTAAATCTCTTGTTGCCGTATTCCTCGCGGCTATCCTGACCGAGAACTACGTCCTGTCGAAGTTCCTCGGTATCTGCCCCTTCCTCGGCGTATCCAAAAAGCTGAATACCGCCGTAGGCATGAGCGTCGCCGTTACCTTTGTAATGGTGCTCGCTACCGCCGTTACCTTCCCTATATACACATATCTTCTTGTACCGATGGGGCTCGAATATCTGCAGACCGTGCTGTTCATCCTGGTCATCGCGGGTCTGGTACAGCTCGTCGAAATCATCCTGCGCAAGTACATCCCCTCGCTGTACAATTCTCTCGGTATCTATCTGCCGCTTATCACCACCAACTGCGCCGTTTTGGGCGTGACCATGCTCGTGCTGCAGAAGGTCACCTCCACCACCGCATACACCTACACCTACGGTCATGCGCTGGTCAACGCCTTCGGAGCCGGCATCGGCTTCCTCGTGGCGATGGTGATGTTCGCAGGCGTGCGCGGAAGGCTCGAGAGCGCCGATATCCCCAAGTCGCTCAAGGGTCTGCCGATCACTCTGGTCGCGGCTGCTTTGGTATCGCTGTCATTCCTCGTAAGGAGGCTGACTATGAATAGTATTTTGTTAGCTGTCGGCATCGTTGCCGGGATCGGACTGCTCATCGGTCTGATCCTCTCCGTCGCCTCGATCATAATGGCTGTGCCCAAGGATGAAAAGGCAGAGAAGATCTTAGCTGCCCTGCCCGGAGCCAACTGCGGCGCGTGCGGCTACTCAGGCTGCTCAGGCTATGCGACTGCCCTTGCTAAGGGCAAGGCTGAGGTCGGGCTGTGCGCCCCGGGCGGAATCGCCTGTACCAAAGAGATATCCTCGATCTTGGGCGTTGCTTCGGGCAACGTCGAGCCCAAGACTGCCGTAGTAAAATGCATGGGCTCGCTCGACCACACCGCATATAAAGCTGAGTACATCGGCATACAGAGCTGCGCCGCTGCTGTTAAGATCGGCGGCGGACTCACCGCCTGCTCATACGGCTGTATGGGTCTGGGCGACTGTAAGGCTGTATGTAAGTACGACGCGATCAGCGTTTGCAACGGCGTCGCCTACATCGACTCGGACAAGTGCCGCGCGTGCACGCTCTGTGTCAAGGCTTGCCCGAGGGGGATCATCTCTATCGTCCCCAAGAAGGATATGGCGCTTAACCGCTGCTCCAACCGCGACAAGGGCGGCGTTACCCGTAAGCTGTGCAGCGTGGGCTGTATCGGCTGCAAAAAGTGTGAAAAGACCTGTGAGGCAGGCGCCGTAAAGGTGACCGACTTCAACGCCTATGTCACTCCGGAGCTCTGCACCGGCTGCGGCAAGTGTGTAGAGGCTTGCCCTCAGCACTGCATCACCTACTTCAACGGCTGATACCGTTACACTCTGTCCGAATAAAATGCCGCTTTGACGCGCTCTTCATAATAACTATTGATTTCTTGCGCGATTTATAGTAAAATAGAGTGGCACTTACAGAAGAATGGAGATTTGATATATGAAAAGAATCATCGCTCTCGCAGCT
>ONPE01000012.1 GCA_900319615.1 uncultured Eubacteriales bacterium | reverse complement strand
TATTAGTGCTCGGTTCCGATCTTTTTCTCCGTGTCTTATTCGTCGGCGGGCTTTATCCTCAGACCCTCTACTACCTTTGCAGCTGTCTTGTTTTTATTGCCGACCGTCTCATATATCAGACCGAATACACAGAATACAACGGCTCCGATGAAGTTTACGAACAGATCCTTCATCGTGTCGAGGATACCGATGTCAAGGTAACCGTCATTTATGGTGAATACCTCGCCCGAGGCTGTCGTTATCTGTGTGCTGACGATATCCTTGATCGTGATAAGCGTCTGATTTTTTGCGGGATCAAGCTCGCAGGAGTTGATGGTAGTGACAAAAAAGTCCTTCTGCATATCCTTGCCGAAGAAAATATCCATGCCGCACTCGAAGAACTCCCACAGCACGCCGATGGTCATGGATACGCAGAACGCGACCAGCGTCAAATACAGCGGCGACAGCTTGATGTTCTTGTTGTTGCGGTTCAATAAGTCTACGGTAGAGAATCCGACAGCCGCAAACAAGAATCCGTTGAGCGTATGCAGCATGGTGTCCCAGATCGGGATGTGCGCGTAAAAGTGAGCAAGCTCGCCCAAAATATTAGCCGCGAAGATGAAGCAGTAGATGATGCCTTCAAACAACGGCGGTATACTGATTTTGAGCGCGCCTTCCAAAAAGTTCGGGATCAAGAGCAATAAGAGCGTCAGCACGCAGGTGGCGGTTCCTTCATAGTTGCCGATCATGATACTTCTGATCATAGCGACAAGGATAAGTAAGCGAAGGATGGTCAGTATAATGAAAGTCGGCTTGCTTTTCTCGATCATGGCTTTAGCATTGTTCCGGTATCTTTGTATCGGGTTCATAATTCTTCTCCTTATATTAAAATAGTTTAAGACGTAAGCGCAAAGAGTATTATAGCAACGGCGATTTGATATGTCAATAATGAAGCGATCAATATAATTTATCATAGTCGCAAAAAGCTCCGGATGGTGATCCACCCGGAGTTTTGTATTTTATTATGTATTATTCACATCTGAGGGCGTCGATGGGGTTCAGCTTAGCCGCTCTGAGAGCCGGCCACCCGCCGAAGATCACGCCTATGAATATCGAGAAAAGTACCGATATGATTATCCAAGGTATGGATATGCCGAAGTCGAGGTTTGCGGCGTAGGCTATTATCCTCGCCATGACTATGCCGAGTATCACGCCTATGATACCGCCCATGCTGGTCAGCACGGCTGACTCGGTGAGGAACTGGTACATTATCGTGCGGTACTTTGCGCCGAGCGCCTTCTTCAAGCCGATCTCGGCTGTACGCTCGGTAACGGACACGAGCATGATGTTCATGACGCCTATACCGCCGACAAGCAGCGAGAGAGAAGCAATACCGATAAGCATGAGCTGTATGGAGTCGGTGAGGGTCTTCATGCTGTTCTCGCTGTCCTCGGAGCTCAGAGAAGCATACTGCACGCTCTCGTTGCCGACAGCCTGATTAAGTATCCTTGCGGCTCTTCTGCCGATGAAAACCATCCTGTTCGTCTGCTCGACATGGATAGCCACGCTTTGAGGCTCGTCATACTGGAAGATGATCGGCCAGCTGTTCTCCGGGATATAGACGCTGCTGCCGCCCGTATATGAAGCGTTGTAGTAATCGTTGATGGACTCGTACTCCTGATCTGCAGCGTTCATATCCTTGACGATGCCGACGACTACGAAGGGCTCGCTCTTGATCTCGATGACCTGACCGATCGGGTCATCATCAAAGAGAGATTCGACCGCTTTCATATCGAGGATGACTGACTTTGCGCCGTTCTGGAGCTCTTCATCGGTGAAATCCCTGCCCTTGATGACCTTGTACTGCAGGGTCTCGAAGAGATTTTTGCTCGCGCCTACTATCTTGCCGTTCGAGAGAGTGTACTTGCCGTTGTAGACCTGAGCCGCCCATGAATCGCGCTGACGGTAGGTAGACGCGGAACTGACGCCGCTGAGCTTATTTATACGCTCCATCGCTTCATCCGAAACCACCGGAACTCCCGAGGGGAGATTAGACAGATCGTAGTTCGCGCCGTTTTCGGAGAGAGCTACGGTCACGACGTTGTTGCCCGCGCCGATAAGGCTCTTTTCAAGACGGGCGTTGGTGCCCTGAACGATGGATACGATGCCGATGATGCTTGCGATACCGATGATAACGCCCAGCATCGTCAGGAAGGAGCGCATCTTGTGAGTTATGATGCCGCGTAGGGCTAATCTGATGTTTTCTAACATTTGCGCACTCCTTTCTCAGAATATGCTCGGGCCCTGCTGCTCGGTGGTGGTCAGCAGACCTTCTTTGCCCTTTGAGCCGTAGGGGAAGGCTATTTTATCCTCCAGGGTGAGTCCGTCGATGATCATGACATAGTCTCCGTCGGTGCCTTTTTTGATCTTGACGTCCTGTCTTGCCAGCTTGCCGTCAACATCCTTAAGAACATAGGAGCCGGTGCTGTCCGTGCGGACATAAGCTTTGCTGAGGGTGATGACGTCTGAGGCTGTGTTTTCATCGCCTTCGATCTTAGAGATCCTGACGTCCTCGCCGATATCGAAGCCGTCCGACTGATCCATAAAGGCTGTGAACTCATAGTATGAGGTGTTCTGGTTACCGTCGTTTCCTCCGCCGGGGCTGTCCGCCGGGTAATCGCTGACGGTGAGCACCTCGGCTGTGGTGGAAGCCTCTGTCATGAATGAGGATACATTTAGCGTATCGCCGACATGGAGATCGCTGAGATCGAACTCGGATACATAGCCCTTGATGGTCACGCCGGTGCTGCCGATGATGGTGCAGAACGGTGCGGTCACGTCGGGCTTCTCGGGATCCTGGATATCCTTTACGGTGCCGTCGAGCTTAGCGGTAGCGACGGCGTCGGCGAGGGCATTCTTAGCCTCTTCAAGACCTTCCTTTGCGGTGTCGAGCTGATTCTGCGAGCGCTTTATCGCGATCTCCTGATTGGCGATAAGGTCGGCTTTTTCCTGAGCCGTATAGGTCTTTTCCGGCTTAGCCTGCGTTTCTTCTGCGGGCTGATCTGCGGGGGCGTCCTCTGTATGTGCGTCAGCCGCGCTTGCTTCGGGATTCTCGCCCTCGGGAGCAGCCTCAGGCTCGGTCGGAGCCTCGGTGGGTTCTACGGGAACGATGCTTTTATAAAATTCGAGCTTCTTCTTCTCGTTTTCGAGAGAGGTCTCGCATATGGACACGGTCAGCTCCTTTTCCTGTACGGAGAGCTCGAGCAATCTTGTGTCGTACCGGAAAATCTTGTCGCCCTTTTTGACCTTGCTGCCCTTCTCGACAAATACCTCGTCGATCTTTTTGTCGGAGCTTGCAAATATCTTCTGCTGGGCGCTCTCGACAACGGTGCCGTTGTAGGTGGATGAGGGCCCTATGCCGCCCATGTTGAGCTCCGATACGCTCTGTACGTAGGCTCTGCGTGAGTTTTTGTTGAGCGCGATAACGCCGATGGTTATGCCTACGGCAAGGACGACACAGATGCCGATGATGATAATCGCTTTTTTCAGCTTTTTATTCTTCATCCTGCGCCTCCTTTGCCTGTTTGTGCTCGAGTATCTCGCCGTCAACGATGTGCAAAAGCCTGTTTGCGCGCTTGCCGACGTTCTCGTCATGGGTGATGAGAACGATGGTAACGCCCTCGCGGTTGAGTTGCTCGAACAGCTCCATGACCGATTTGCCGCTCTTCTGATCAAGAGCGCCTGTAGGCTCGTCCGCGAGGATGATAGATGGATTGTTCACAAGGGCTCTGGCTATGGCTACGCGCTGCTTCTGTCCGCCCGAAAGCTGAGTGGGGAGGAAGTTGACTCTCTCTGCGAGCCCGACTCTCTCTAAAGCCTTTTGCGCGATATCTTTACGCAGATTACGCTTTACTCCTGCGAACGACAGCGGCAGCATGACGTTCTGTATGGCTGTCTCGCCCTTTAATAGCTGGAAGCTCTGGAACACGAAGCCTATCTGATGGGCGCGTATCTCGGAGAGCTCGTTGTCGTTGAGCGCGAGGATATCCTTGCCCTCTAAGGTGAACTCGCCGGAGGTCGGCTTGTCAAGACAGCCGATGATGTTCATCAGCGTCGATTTGCCGGAGCCGGACGGCCCCATGATCGCGAGATACTCGCCCTTTTCGATAGACAGCGACACATCCTTTAATATCGGGACGTCTTCATCGCCGTTCTTATAGGTTTTGTATATGTGTTTTAATTCTAACAGCATGGCGGCCTCCGTCAGTTTTCGGCTGCTTCGGTCTCCGCCGGAGCGTCAGCCTGATCTGCGGATTCTTCTGCAGTCTCCTGATATTCCGTCTCGATGTACACGTGCTCGCCTAAGAGCAGACCATCGCTGCTGTCAAGAGAAACATAGAAGTTGTATTTGGAGGCGGAATTATCGGAGCTGCCTTTATCTACAGCGGCGTCGCCTTGGCGGTCGGCTGTTTTGCCGGTGTCCACCTTGGTGATCGTGCCCTTCCATGTCTTGTCCTTTACGACGCGCGAGTGAACGGTGACGGGCATATCGGGCTGCAGAGATCTTACGTTCATCTCGTCGACCTGTCCCTTTACGCGGAAGGAGCCGTTCATTAGCACCGTTATAAACGCGCTGTTAGAGCTGTCGGTGGAGTTGTTGATCTGCTTGATTATGCCGTCGATAGGGGAGGTGACGACAGAGTTGTTCAGATTTTCCTGGAGGTTGTCGATCTCGACCTGCTTGATCTTGAGGCTGAGCTCGAGCTGGCTCTTGGAGCTTTCCTTCTCCTGTATCTGCTCGGTGTACTCGAGCTGCTGCTCTGCGTCTGCCTGAGAGCGTGCGCGAGACAGCTGAGATATGCTGTTGTTGCACTCGGCGATATCGTTCTGTATGCCCTCGTACTCGATCTTAGCCTTGTTGAGCTTTGTCTCGGTCTCGTTAGAGTCGTACTCGAAGAGAGTGTCGCCCTTCTTTACAACGTCGCCGACCTTTACGTGGATCTCTTTTATCGTTCGTTCGGGGTCTTTGGCTACATCTGAGGTTTGCTGGGGCTCCACTATGCCGCCGTAGTAGTTGCCGCTTTGTACGTTGATATACTCGATATCTTCGTCTGCTTCTGCGTTCTCGCTGTTACCGTTCAGCACGGCGAACAGGATGGCACCGGCTGCGATCAAAACGATCGCAGCGACGACTATGATGATTATCAGTTTCTTGCGGTTTGGCTTTTTGGGGGTGATTTTTTCAGCGTCGGCTGTCCCGGCATTCTCTGCGGCGCCGGTAGCTTCGGTGTTCTTGATCTCAGACATAATTACCTCCGTTACTTTTTATTGCTGTTTGTATTATCCTTTTGTCCAGTCGACTATGGTTCCTCCCATATCCGCAAGATATCTTTGCAGTATGGTAGCGTCGATGACCTCTACGTCGCCGTTATCGTCTACGTCGGCGAGCATGAGCTGCTCATATGACAGTTCATCCAGCTCTACAAGATATCTTTGCAGTATGGTAACGTCGATTATCTCGACCTCGCCGTTCATATCGACGTCGCCGATCTTCTTAGCCGGATCGTTTTCAAAATCGGTGATCTTTATCGTGAGCTCGACTTCACCGTCGTCGAATACCAGCCTTATCTTGTGCAGACCTACGGGCAGAGGAGTCAGCTCGGATTTGCCTATCTGCAGCAGACCCTCATGCAGCACCATGTTGCTTTCGATGGTAGAGCCGAGGTAGTTCTCGCCCTCATAGACATAACCGACGATGGACTCGGAGTTGGTCTGGATCTTCAAGCCGGACTGTGCGCTCTTATCCCACTTTATGACGGGTGTATCAGCTGATATCTCCTTTTGCTCGGGTGCGACATAGTGATCGTAGTCGGCGTAAGCCATGATGCGGTTGGCGTTCAGCGTGTAAGGCTTACCGCGAAAGCTCTCTTCTACGTCAAGGTCGATCTGTCTCGTGATGACAAGACCGTCGGAGTTGCCGTTAGAGTAGGTGAGGATGTTGGTCTCGGGGTCGAAGTCGACTACGATAGCTACATGGGAGAAGTAGTCGCCGGTGCCGTTCCATCCGAAGAAGACAAGACCGCCGGGCTTATAAGGCATTTGAAGCGGGTCGACGTCTACGTTATAGTAGGTGTTCCAGGGCATAGCGTCGAGCTTGTGGTGAGTATTGGGCGCGTAGTACACGTATCTCTGATCGAGGTTGAAGGTCTCGATCCACTGATCGGCGCTCCAGAAGATCCTCGGATCTACAACGTAGCAGTAGAAATATCTTTTGAGAAGCTCGTCGTCGTAGTATCCCGCCTGATACAGACACCAGCTTACAAAGATCGCGCACCAGTCATAGTCCGCGTACTGAGCGTCCTCGGTTGAGTCCATGACGTATCTCTGCGCCCATCGGGTGTACTCGGTGTTGCCGGTGAGGTTATCGTTCATGCGCAGCTCTTTACCTGTCCACAGCTTGCCCTCGGCGCGTGCCTGATCGAGGTCATAGCCCTGGGTGGCGAAGTTCGCATAGCCTTCCTGTGAGAGGGCTACAGCAAGAGTCTTTTCCATGGTTGTGCCGTCCTTTGTATCCTCCAACGCCTGCATGAGCTTCTCGTAATACGGAGAGGTCTTATACTCCTCGGAAAAACGCAGGTCTTCCCCCGACGCCGAAGCCGACAGGGAGAATACGCTCGTCAACATAACAGCTATAGCCGTTATACAGCAAATTATCTTTTTCATAATGTTCGCTCCTTTTATATATGCTCTATTATTTTACATCTATATAGGCAATATTGTCAATGAAAAAATAATATGTGATATATGTATAAATCTGAAAAGAAAGATTGAAAAATCGAACCTGATGGTATAAAATGGTTTAGGCAGTTTAGATATGATTTGTAAATTATTTTGTGAATATCTACCTTTTTCTGAAAATTCAGTTATAATATATATGACTATAGATCGGGATCATACCGGATGAAAAAGAAACGTATCGAAAAAATAATAGTCTTTATCTCGGTTGCGGCAGTGCTGGCTTTGTTTGTCTTTTTCCTCAAAGACATCATGATCCCGTTGTTCAGGCTGCAGTTCAACAACGACGTCGGTGGGGCAAAGGCTCTCTTGACCTCCAAGGGCATAGCCGGAGGTATAGCGGTCATATTGATAGAGGCTCTGCAGATGGTGGTCATCTTCATCCCTGCGGAGTTCATCCAGGTTTCCGCAGGCTTGAGCTATCCGTTCTACATCGCCGCCTTGCTGTGCGACGCAGGCGTGTGCCTCGGTGCGAGCATCATTTTTATTCTGGTAAGGACTTTCCGCTTCGATACCGCGAGGGCACGTAAGACGGGCGAGGAGATAGCAGGTATGGCTAGAAAAAAGGGCGAGCTCAACGTTCAGCTTTTGATGTACCTGCTGTTCATCACGCCGATAATCCCCTTCGGCGCTATCTGCTATTACGGCAGCAGCACCGATATCCGTTACCGCAGATACATCCTCACGGTCGCTACCGGAGTTATCCCTTCTATCATAACCTCCAACCTGATCGGCGCTACGGCAAAGGCGTTTTTGATGAACGCCCTCCCGCTGTGGCTGCTGGTGCTGATAATAATATTCCTGATGGCTTGTCTGTTCGTGCTGCTGTGGCTGTTCCTCGACAAGATATACTTTAAAAACGGCGACGGTACGCCGGATTCTGCAGCATACTTCCTCGTTACCGGAGCTGCATCCCTGTGGCGCAGGCATTGTCAGCGGCTCCATGTGGATAACGAAAAGCTAAAGGGGCTCGAGCCGCCGTTTGTCGTGCTTTGCAATCACGTGTCTTTTTATGACTTTTACTATACTCTCGAGCTTTTAAAGGGCTACAACTGCTCCTATGTCATCAACCATCATATCACCGAGGCTCCTGTTCTGCGGTATTTCTCAAGAAAATCCGGCATGATCCCCAAGAAGATGTTCTATCCCGACACAGCCGGATGGAAGATGATAAAAAAGCTGAAGGCCGGATATCCGGTGGTTGTGTTTGCCGAGGGCAGACTCAGCGTGGACGGGCGTAATAATCCCATCGTAGAGAGCGCCGCCGCTGTATATCAGCGGCTCAGATATCCGATAGTCCTTGCGCATATCTCGGGAGGTTATTTTTCTTATCCCAAGTGGCGCGGTCGCTTCTTCCGCAGCGATGTAAACGTATCCGTCACAAGAGTCATTCAGCCCGAGGAGCTCAAGCAGATGTCAGCCGCCGAGCTCGAGAAGATCATAGCTGACTCCATGACCTATGATGAATCCGAGAACCCCGTGAACAGCTACCGCAAGAAGAATATGGCTGTCGGTCTTGAAAATGTCCTTTACCGCTGTGCAGACTGCGGAGAACTGTATACCACCCGTACAAAGGGATGCGATATTTTTTGCACCGCCTGCGGCAAATCACATCATTTAGATGCGAACTACCGCTTCAAGGGAGATATCGGCAGCATCCCTGAATACTACGACAGGATAAAGGATTATGAGCGCGCGGAGCTTAATGATCTTATGCTGCAAACCGAAGCCGACGTCAAGGTGTACTCCGATAACAAGCCCCGGGTAAGGAAAGAAAAAGGCGTCTGTACCCTGACAAAGGATGAGTTCACCTACCGCTCGGACAACATAGAATTCTCTATACCTACCGAGAATATCCCGGCGCTTGCATTCTCCTGCAACAAGGAGTTCGAGCTTTATCACAACGACCTGCAGTATTATTTCTATCCGGTCGAAAACCGACGTCAGGCGGCGCGCTGGGCGCTTATCGTCGATCTGCTCAGAGAGGAACGTATGAAAAATGGACAAGAATAAAACGCTTATAAACATCTCAAAGAAGACCTTTATACAGGTGACGGCTTTATTGCTCGCGCTGTTGGTCGTTTCCATAGTTCTGACCTACGTGATCCCTGCTGGACGCTTCGGCACTAACCCCGACGGCACAGTCAACTACAGCGTATACGAGAAAGTTGACGGCGTTCGCGGTATCCCGTTATGGAAGGGTGTACTCGCGCCGATATTGGTGTTCGCCTCGGGAGACGGTCTGACGCTTATTATGCTGTCGCTGTTCCTTTTGGTGATATCGGCGGCGTTTCAGGTCATGAACGACGCAGGCGGTATATCCGCGCTGGTAGGCTCGGTGTCGGAGCGGTTCAAAAGCAGGCGTAAGCTGATGGTAGCGCTGATATCGCTGCTGTTCATGTGCTTCGGCGCATTCCTCGGCCTGTTTGAAGAAATGCTTACCATGCTGCCTGTGATAACCGTGCTGTGTCTTGCGGTAGGTTATGATTCGTTCACCGGTTTTCTGATCTGCATCATCTCCTGCGGCTTCGGATTTGCAAGCGCGATCACCAACCCCTTTACGGTGCTGCTCGCCTGCGAGATAATCGGAGCGAACCCTATGGAGCACATCTGGTATCGCGTGATCATCTTCATCGTGATGTATCTGCTTTTGGAAAGTTTTATTTTTCTTTACATTCGCAGACTTGAAAAAAAGCCCGAAATGAGTTATACTTATGAGCACGATTTGCGGATAAGAGAGACGGCGAACCTCAATGAAGCCCTGAGCGCGTCTGCAGGAAGAGAGAAAAAGACCCGCATAGTATATGCGCTTTTCCTCATCCTGAGCCTCGTGCTTATAGGCGTTTGCTCGTTCACCTCGCTCAGAAGCTACACGGTCGTAGTGCTGATAGCATACTTCCTGATCTTCGGGATAATCGCGGGCGTTTTGTGCACCTCGTCCTTCAAGACCGTCATGAAGAGCTTTTGGAACGGCTTTATGGGCGCTCTGCCCACCATCGTGTTTATAGCGCTGTCGGCGTCTGTAAAGTATGTGTTTGACGAGGGCTCGGTGCTGCCGACCATCGCAAATCAGATCAACCTGCTCGCTCAGGGCAAAAGCGTATTCGTTATTGCGCTGATCGTATACGCGATAGTGCTGGTGCTGGAGTTCTTCATCTCTTCATCCACAGCAAAGGCGATACTGATAATGAGCCTGCTCGCGGTCGTGAATCTCGGGCTGACAGATCAGATGTCTGTGCTGATATATACCTTTGCCGACGGCTATACCAACGTTCTGTTCCCGACGTCGCCGGTGCTGCTGATATCTCTTTCTATGATAGAGGTCAACTATTTTAAGTGGGTGAAGAAGAGTATCCCGCTCTTTGCGGTGAATCTGGCGCTTGTCATAGCCTTCATCCTGATCGGCATCGTTATCGGATATTGATTTTAATTGAAATATATCGGAGAAAATAATGGAATACAGAAGCAATGTTTTGATAAAAGTAAAAGACCTGTGCAAGAGCTACGGCGAGGGCGACAGCCGCGTCATGGCTCTTGACCACGTTTCTCTTGAATTCGGACGCGGACAGCTCACAGCCGTGCTGGGCAACTCCGGCAGCGGCAAGAGCACCCTGCTTAATATGCTGGGCGGCATGGACAGCTTCGACAGCGGTTCGATCATCGTTGACGGCAAGGATCTCGGCAAGATGAACGATAAAGCTCTCACGGCGTATCGCAGAGATACCGTGGGCTTTATCTTCCAGTCGTTCAACCTGATAGCCGGTCTGACGGCTAAGGAGAACGTAGAGCTCACCGCGGTACGCGGCAAGCCCGGCATAGCCTTGCAGGCTTTGAATATCGTCGGACTCGCCGGCAGGGAAAACCGCTATCCGTCGCAGCTTTCGGGCGGACAGCAGCAGCGCGTTTCGATAGCTCGCGCGCTGGCTAAGGACCCCGAGCTGCTTTTGTGCGACGAGCCTACCGGCGCGCTTGATACCGTGACGGGCAAGACTGTTTTGGAGTGCCTTGTCGATCTTGTGCACAACTACGGCAAGACCATGATCCTCGTCACCCATAACCAGGATATCGCAAAGACAGCGGACAGGATCATCCGCATGAAGAACGGTATGATAATCGACGACAGGATCAATGAAAATAAACTTTCGGTACAGGAGATAGAGTGGTAATTTTTGATGAGTAAGATGCTTAGAGCCATAACCAAAAAGTATTTCAAGCTGCTGGTGTCTATATCGCTGGTGGCTTCTCTCGGTTTTGGCCTTATCTCCGGTCTTACGGGCGGCTATCTTACGCTTAAGGCGTCTTTGGACAGCTATGTAGCCGATTACGCCTACCCGGACGCTTTCATCACGACTGAGGTCACATCGGTCAGCGACGCCGACGCGATAAAGAACATCGAAGGAGTCAAGGACTGCGATACCCGTATGTGCGCCGATACCGTTATGAAGGATGAAGACGGAGATTTTTATTCGGTACGTGTATTCACCTACAGCGACGACGAGAGCCAGAAGTTCCGTTTTTGGTCGGGTGATGCAGAAAACAAAGAGGGAGTTATCTTAGAATATAAATTTGCGAAAAACAACGGTATCTCGGTAGGGGATACCGTGAATATCCATGTCAAGGACGAGTACCGCCCCTATGTTGTCGGCGGTATCGCTTCTCGTCCCGAGACAATGTGCGCGAGGATATCCGACCGCGCGTGGGGCCTCAACTATGACTTCGGCTATATTTACGCTCCCGTTGAGCTTCTCACAAAGGAATATGAGAAGGATTATAAAGAGAACAAGGGAAAGCTGGACAAAGAATCTCTGAGTTATAAAAGCGAGAAGGATTCTGCCGAAAAGATGCTCGCCGATAAACAAAAGGAGCTCGAAGACGCAAAGGAGCTCTTCGCCTCCAAGCAGGCGCAGTATCTCAGCTCTCAGCAGGAGGCAGAGTCCGCAGCAGCCACCATGCGCTCTACGCGCGCTCAGCTTGTAGCCTCTCAGCAGGAGCTTGAATCAAAGCAGGCTCAGCTTGATGAAGCCGCCGCGGAGATAACTTCGAAGCGTTCTGAGCTGGAGTCGCAGTACAGCCAGCTCAGTCAGGCTAAGAGCGGACTTGCCGAGATAGACGCAAATCTCCCCAAGCTGCAGAGGAACCAATCCGCTCTGCACAGCCCGAGCGTAGTAAACGTCGTAGGTCAGCTCAGCGCTATGCCTTACGATACTCCGATGTTTTCCGGCATGAGCCAGATCGAGCTTCCGACAGCATATGCCGAAGGCGAAGAAGAGCAGGCGCAGGAATATATCGAGTATATCGAGGGCGCGGATATCGACGCCTCGGCTTTGGAAGCGGCTCTCGGAGGAGTCTCCGTCGACAGCATGACTACAGGTCAGGCGGTCTCGACATATAACAGCGCGGTAGCGAACGTCGACAGTCAGGTGGAATCTCTCACCTCGACCCGTGCGTCGATCGTGTCACAGCTCAGCGCCGCCGGTGTTGATGAAAGCTCAATAGATTCTTCCATGTCGGAGATACAGAGCGGACTCAGCGAGCTTGACGCCTCTGAGTCTGAGCTCGCGTCTACCCGCGCAGAGCTAAGCAGCGGTATCGCAGAGATACAGGACGGCATCGCTCAGATAGACTCCTCTCTCAGCGAGATCAGCTCGCAGCTTTCACAGGGCAAATCACAGCTCGACGCCGCGGAGCAGGAGATCAGCGAGGGCGACACCCAGCTCAGGAGCGCCGCAGATGAGCTAAAGCAGTTCTCCGACCTCGACAGCGAGCTTAAAAGCGCATACAAAAAGCTCAATGAAGGCGAGGGGTACGACAAGCTTGTCAACCAGTTCTTGCTGTATTTTAATGATTCTGCCGATCCTTCGCAAGTTTTGGCTGAGGCAGAAAAAGCTCTTGACGGCGTAAAGGTCAAGACAAGCTACGTTTTCGCCGATTCTCCGGTCAAGCACCGTATAGATATGAACCTCGATCCGCTGTCTACGCTGATGGTGTTTATCCCCGTGCTGTTCTTCGGCATCGTACTGATCGTCGTTTTCCTGTTCATGTCGATGATCATCCGTCAGAGCCGCCGCGAGATCAGTATACTTCGCGCACTCGGTTTCACCAAGGGTTCCATAAGATTACTTTTCTGCAGGGTGAGCATCGGCGTCGCCGTAGTAGGTATTATCTTGGGCTGCGGTATCGGATATCTGCTAAGACTGTATGCCGGCGAGTACTTCAAGGATCTGCTCGCGCTTCCGGAGGTTCTGTATAAGATAGATGTTACCGGTTGTGTTGCCGGCGCTGCTGCTACGGTGTTCGTATGCGTCGCGGCAACTCTGCTCAGCACGATCATCATATCGCGCGTATCGCCCAAAGAGGCTATGTCCCGTCCGGTGCAGAGCTCGGTGAAGGTCAATGCATTAACAGATAAGCTCTTGAAAAGATCCTCGCCTATGTTCAAGGTGGGCGTGATCAACCTGCTGAGGAACAAGGGCAGATTCATCTTCTCGACCGTGTGCGTAGCCGCATCGGTAATGCTGATCTTCTCGTCGTTTTCATTTATCACATCCAAGAATTACGCCATATCCCAGACCTTTGAAGAGCGTATACACTACGACTGTCAGATCTTCCTTGAAGACGCCCCAACAGAGAAGCTGCTCGCTGATATAGAAAAGATCGACGGCGTCAGTAAGGCTGAACCTCTCCTTATCTATAACGCAAAGGTATCGTCCGACAAGCACGGCAAGACCATCGACATCAACGCCGTGGGACCCGATAACGATATGATCCGCGTCGGCGACGGCAGCGGAGCTAATCTTCCGCTCAAGGACGGCGGTATCATCCTTGATCAGCATATGGCTGACGAGCTGGAGACAGCTAAGGGTGAACACATCAAGATCAACGGCATAGAATTTGACGTCAGCTCGGTAATGGTACAGTGCGCGAACCATGCGCAGTATATCACGCTGAACGACGCAAAGAATTTAGGCAAGCCCGATCTCGGCTGCATTATATGCACCTTTGACGGCAACCCGAGAAAAGAACTTCTTTCTCACCTGACCGATACCGACGGTTATCTGTACTGTGTATTCACAGAGGCGTTCTATAACGATAACAAGGAGCTTTATGCTACCTATGATTTCGCTGCGCTGATCCTGGTAGCGTTCGCTATGGTTATAGGCTTTATCATAGTTTTCAACACTTCGATGACCGACCTGCAGGACAACAAGCGCGAGCTTTGCGTGCTCAGGACTTTGGGCTTCCAGTTCAGGGAGATCTCACGCAGCAGATTCTTCCGCGCGCTTTTGCAGTTCGTTGTCGCGTTCATTGTAGGACTGATACCCGGTACGGCGGTGGCGAAATATACTTTACTGCAGCTGAGCACACCGGATGAAACATTCTTGTCACGGCTTTGCCTGTATTCGCGTATATCCTGTTCAGTCATTTCGCCTCAATGCACAGCATGAAAAAGTGGAACGCAGCCGAGGTAGTCAAGGAAAAAGAATAGATCATCACAGTATTTTGGACGCTTGTTTAGATAAATGCGGAGCTTTCAAAATAATCCTTGATTTATCTAAAGCTTTGATGTATAATAACGTCTGTAACAGCCGGTATGTCGGAATTGGCAGACGAGACAGACTCAAAATCTGTTGTCTTCACGGGCGTGTGGGTTCGAGTCCCACTACCGGCACCATATAGATAGAGGCAAAGATATTGCAAGATATCTTTGCCTTTACTATTTTTTTGCCGTGAGTGGGACTCGAAGGCGACCGTGCCGAGTTGTAAGCGTAAGCGCGGCATTGGTTTAGCATATTACCTTTGATTGCAAGAGACACAGCAACACCCCTGTTAGCTATACAGGGGTGTTTTAGCTTGTCGATAAAGACCGGCAGTCATTGTGAGGGCACGCGCGTCTTTATTCGCCTTTCAGAAAAGTATATCTAACTGTTAACCGGAAAAGATAAAGGCACACGTGCCCAATCTCACATAGACTCGCAGTCATTGCGAGGCTCGCAAGAGCCGTGGCAATCCCACAAATAGAGAATACCTGTTTCTTTCACATCAAACGGTATTTCCGACAGGGGGATTACCAC
>ONPE01000071.1 GCA_900319615.1 uncultured Eubacteriales bacterium | reverse complement strand
CCCAAGCCGAGGAGATTCGCGCTGAAGTTCATCGAGATATAACGGAAGGCGTCGGTACCCTCCCCAACGTCGGGGAACAGCCTACTCAGCAGCGGAGCGCACAGCCGCGACAGCCTCTCTATCACGCCGCTGTCCTTTGCTATCCGCATAAAGCCCGACCACATACAGATCATGCCGCTTATGGATATCAGCAGCTCCACCGCCGACCCTGCGGAGTCCATCATCCCCGTGCTGAGCTCGCCCAAGCCTCCGCTTATCATCGCATATATAAATGATACCGCGATCATCCCCGCGAAAACGTACGACATACAGTCCCCCTTATTTTTTGTGATCCAGCAAAAGCATGGTTAATACTTGACAAATTTGCCTATTATTGGTAAACTTTCTACATAATACAACATTGACCGAAAGGAAGAGAGAAATGAAACCGGCAGGCTTTCTCTGCAAGATAGACAAGCTGGGGCGCATCGTTATCCCCAAGCCTCTGCGAAATGAATTTGACATCGACACAGGCGATACTATCGAGCTATTCACCGAGTCCGACGCTATCGTCATGAAGAAGTACGCCATGAAGTGCGTTTTCTGCGGCAGCAGCGACGATCTCTCCGAGCTCTACGGCAAGCCGATCTGCGCCGCCTGTCTTGAAAAGCTGAAAAATCTGTAGTCAATACCGAATCGTTCCGGTGCGCGGATCGTAATTAAATCGTGCAATAATACCTATGTAAAGAAGTTTTTGCAGTCATCACGATGGTGCTTTCAAGCAACGCAGGGATCACACTGATTGATGCTGAAACGTCGGCAGTTACTTTGTAGGATCGCCGCGGGCTAAAGCCCTCACAATGACATATTAATCAAACCTATAATATAATTATTCTTGTTCAATCAAAAACATACCATCAGGAGGTCAAGATGAAAAGAGAAGATTACATATCCTGGGACGAATACTTCATGGGCGTCGCGCTCTTGGCAGCAAAGCGCTCAAAGGACCCCAACACTCAGGTAGGCGCCTGCATCGTCAACAAGGCTAAGCGCATCCTCAGCACCGGCTACAACGGCTTCCCCTACGGCTGCTCCGATGACACCTTCCCCTGGGAGCGCGTCGGAGAGGACACCAAGTACAAGTATGTTGTGCACGCCGAGCTCAACGCTATCCTCAACTCCAGCGGCAAATCGCTCGAGGGCGCAAGGCTGTATGTCGACCTCTTCCCCTGCAACGAGTGCGCCAAGGCGATCATCCAGTCCGGCATCTCAGAGATAGTCTATCTCTACGACAAGTACGCCGATACCCCCGAGACCATCGCCTCCAAGAGGATGCTGGAATCCGCCGGAGTACGCACGACCCAGCTCAAGCTCCAGCGCGAGACCATCACCATCGACTTCAGCCGCAATAAATAATGCACCCCTGCAAACTATCCCTAATACTATTTACAAATCATATATTTTAATTCGTTTTCAGAAGAATATCGCAACAAGAAAAGCCATCCGCCCTATCACAGGCAGATGGCTTTTATGTTTATACTCTGATACTAATCATTCACGAATTTATCCGGATGATTCTTTTTATACTTTTCGATAGTCGCGATACTCTTCTCGTCCTCCGACACCGTAGTACCGCCGTTGCCGGTCTTGCCGAGCTCGAGGCGGCGTTTGATCATCGCCTCGCTGTAGTGATAGATCATATAGTAATGATCGACAGAATCCTGCCAGCCCGCCTTATTCTCTTCACTGAGCTTTGACGCAGAGCCGATGACTCCGTAATTGTTCACCAGCAGCTTGGAGAAATAATGCGTGAGCTTCTCGGAGCCGTAGATATTGAGGTGATCCCAGTTGTAGTAGTCGTGATCCACCTCAAAGCCCTCCTGCTCGCCGTAGCGCTCGAGGTTGATGAAGTCATAGCCGTAGCTCTTGATGATATCGCCTGCCGTGTTGCAGCGCTGGAAGCGAGAGTACGCGTCCTGACTCACGATATGCGGAAAACGTGTGAACACAACGTTATGGATATCGTTCGCCT
Organism: uncultured Eubacteriales bacterium; assembly: GCA_900319615.1. Classification (GTDB taxonomy): domain Bacteria; phylum Bacillota; class Clostridia; order Oscillospirales; family Acutalibacteraceae; genus Ruminococcoides. The sequence goes on along the minus strand of ONPE01000071.1, from coordinate 5,053 downwards.
TCAGATAGTCCAGCAGCTCGATCAGATAGCGCTGACCCGCGACCGCTAAGGGCTTTTTCGAGTCGTCGTCGGCGAGCTTGCCGTTAAGCGGAGCTACGGGCGACTTGAACTGGTTCGCGACCGTCTTGTAGCCGCGGAACAGCGAGTAGCCTCTCTTGCGCATCCTCAGGTCGGTGATCAGGTACTTGAACTTCCACGGATAATCCGACCAAGAGCCGTGATACTTGATGAGCGGCAGATAATACTCGATCCGCTCGTCGGGAGCGTAGTTGGTCTCGATGTACTCCATCTTGACCTCGTCGTAAGGGATGTTGTCCACAAACATACGGTTGCTCGCGTCGGTGGGCAGCTCATAGTCCTTATAGAGGAAAGCGTTTATCTCCACGACGATCATCTGAGGATTCTGATATTTTATTACTTCCTTGATCTGCGGCAGGACAATATTCGGGGGTGCGCTCTGTGTGGCGTAAGGGTAGCTTGTGAAGCCGTACTTATCATACGCCAAGGGAGAAGCAAAACCCGCGTAAACGTCGCTGGCGCCGATAAGCACCACATCGAGCGAGTTTTTATCCTCCAGATAGAACCCATCCATGCGCAGGGTGTTGTTGTCGTTGCGCTTGAGCACATACGCCTGCAGCAGATAAGTCACCGATAACAGCGCGAGCGCGAAAGCTATGAGCTTTATCGTTCGCGTGATATATAGTTTCTTTTTCATATTTCGCCTCAATTACTAAGGGAATACAAATACAACGCTGAAAAGCAAATCAGAATTGCATATATACAAAGTCGGCGGCAGCATAGCCTGAGCCGTAGATACCGAAGATGATGACCGCCATCACCAGGAAGAAGTACAGGAAGAATCGCAGGATGAACGGCTTCTTATCCAGCAGCGCGCGCATGGTGGTATCGCTGTGGCGTTCCTGGATGATGCTGATGATCAGCACGATGACAACGCATAAAGCCAGCAGGACGTAGTCCTTCCATGTCAGACCCAGCTTGAGTATCTCCGCCAGACCGCGCGAGAAGCTCTGATCGGTGAAGAACCGGGTGATGGTCATGATGCCCTGCTTGAACGACGGAGCAACATCAAAGACGTATCCGACCAGCACGACAAGGAAGGTGCGGAACATCTGGAAGAAGCAGAACAGCCAGTTCTTGCGGTTTATGTGCAGCTTATCCACAACGCCGTCAAACAGCGGCTGCATAAGCGTGCTGAGCATGATTATCACGCCGTTCCACAGACCGAAGGCTACATACTTGTAGCTTGCGCCGTGCCATACGCCGACCACAAGGAAGACGATCAGCGAAGCGAAAGCCGTGGGCAGCACCTTTGCGATATGAGCGCCCGCCTTGGTCTTGCCGAAGCTCGTGCCGCGCATCTTCTTGCTCGCGTTGAGGAAGGGCGCGGATATCGCCAGCGGGTTGAAGATGTAGTTCTTCATCCATGCGCCCAGCGAAATGTGCCAGCGTCTCCAGTACTCGTTGATGCTCTTCGAGAAGTACGGACGCTTGAAGTTGTCGATCATGTCGATACCTAAGATCTGCGCCACGCCTCGGGAGATATCAATACCGCCCGAGAAATCCGCGTACAGCTGGAAAGCATACAGCAGGACGATGAAGGTCAGCGTGGTTCCGGAGTACTTATTGTATCCGGCGTAGGTCTCGGTCACGGCGTTGATGGCGATGACCGCCCTGTCGGCGATGACCAGCTTCTTGAAGAAGCCCCATAGGATAAGCTGACAGCCGTGCTTGAAGCGCGTGAAGTCGAAGTCATGCGGCTCATAAAGCTGATGAGCGAGCTGATCGTACATACTGATCGGTCCCTGGATGATCTGGGGGAAGAACGACACGAACAGCAGGAACTTGAACGGATTGCGCTGCGCCTGGACCTTCTCGCGGTAAACGTCCACGATGTAGCCCATGCTCTGGAAGGTGTAGAACGAGATACCCAGCGGCAGGAAGAGCTCGAGCGTCGGAGCAGAGAAGTTGACGCCGAACGAGCCGAGGATGTCGTTGAGCGAGCCTGCGAAGAAGTTGTAATACTTCAAAAACGCGAGGATACCGAAGTTGAGGATCAGACAGAACGCCATGATCCAGCGCTTCTTTACCTTAAGGCGATTCTTGAACGCCTTCTTTTGCTCGCGGTCCCAGTCGCCCTTGCGCTCCTTCAAAAGCGCCTTACCGTTGTTGTTCACCTTCTCTATCCATATGCCGAACAGCAGCGTACTGATGGCTGTGAACAGGATGAACGCTGCGTACTTGTAGCTCGCAAGGCAATAGAATATCGCGCTGGCTGCGAGCAGGATCGTCCATCGGTATTTCTTCCACGGGAAGATGAAATATACTAACGCGACGGCAAGTACAAAGAACAGGAAGTTAAGTGATGTATATGTCATAGTAAACCTTTGATATGCAAATATATTTACAAATTATCTGTTCGGAGTATTGAATACATCCGAGTACAGCATCTCTCTGAGCACTCTCAGCCCTTCTTTTTCGCTGTACTCAGCGATCACGGGCATCTCGCGGCTGAGGAAGGTGGATATGCCCTCCATGCAGGAGTATGCTCCCGTGCGGCAAAAGACGAGTATATCTCCGACGCGCAGATCGGTGAACATCGCGTTGCGCGCGAGTATATCGGCTGTGGTGCAGATAGAACCGCACAGAGTCCACGGCTTCTCCTCGCCCGAAAGCTCACGGTCCGCCATATGCAGGATCTCGGGTATCTGCATACCCTGCAGCTGACCGTTGTACTTCACCTGATTCATACCGCCGTCCACGATGGCGTAGTTGATGTCGAAGTTGGTCTTTGTGTCGACCACCTTGGTCAGATAATATCCGCACGGAGCCGCGAAGAAGCGACCCATCTCTACGGTGAGCTCCGCCACTCCGGCAAGCTCCCTGAGCTTGGGAGATATCGAAGCGAGCCTCTCCTCTTCCTCCGCGTCGGCGGTATCCGAGAAGTAATCCACCGCAAGACCGGTGCCGTATTCGATACGCTGCACGGTGAAGCCCAGCTCGTCCTTTATCCTCGAGGTGAGCTCCATCAGGTAGTCGCACTCCTTCTCGATAGGCTTAGCCTTGCGCTTGGCGGTACCGGTGAAATAGTGAAGACCTACGATATTCACGCCTTTGTACTCATCGCGGCGGCTGATGATATCGAGGGTGCACTCCTCGCTCATGCCGAACTGGCTGCCGCCCTTGATGTCGGTGACGCGCAGCAGCAGGTCGAACACCCTGCCCCTGCGGACAGCCGCGTCGTTGATGAGCTCGAGGTGGAGCGGACTCTCGGCGGTGAAGGTACCGACGTTGTCGTCGGCTGCGCGTTCAACGTCCGCATAGCCCTTGTTCACGCCCGAGAAGATCACGGTGCTCATATCAGCGCCGGTGCGCTCGCATACGGTGAGCTCGCCGGGCGAGCATACCTCGATCTTGTCAAAGCACTCCGGCAGCCTGCCGAGCAGGAAAGGGTTAGCCTTTATCGAAAAGCACAGCCCGATGTCATCGCCAAAGTATTTTTTGACGAGCAGAGCGCGCTTTTCAAACGCGTCAAGGTCAAAGATATAAGAGGGGGTCCCTACGCGGGGCAGGAGCTCCCTTAGTTTATTGATATCCATGATAGTATCACTCCAATCAGGAGATTTTACGTCAGATCAACGATCGTTTGCGCAGGCAGATTATTCGTCCTGGAGCTTCTCGATCAGCGCCCACATAGCCTTGGCGGAGTTGAAGTTCTCGGGAACCAGGTTGTTCGGCTTGATCTCGATATCGAAAGCGTCGTTGAGCTCGCCTACGAGAGCGACGATATCAAAAGAATCGAGGATGCCGTCTGTGATCAGCGCGGTCTCTTTTTCAAAGTCAACGTCGGGTCTGAGTTCCTGCAGTATTTCCATTAATTCGTTCATGATTATTCTCCTTTGAATTATTATTTGTTATTTATATATACCCTTATGGGGGCAATATCATGTTAAGGCAATACCGCATAATTCAGGTGTGCGGATTGCGTAATCGGATTTTTCGTCAGAGTGTACAAATAATCCGCGTGCATACTGTCGTATGGACAAGGATTTTTGGGCGATCTGACGGAATAATAGGCAAGCAAGGCGTGCACCGCGAATTGTGCGGTATCGCCTTAAAAATAGGGCTGACGTATCATTTAAAGTAGCCCTTGAGCGTCTGCATATCGGTCTTGCCGTTCGGCAGAGCAGGCATGGCTTCGAGGTTTATCAGCTTTCTCGGAACCATAAAGGCAGGCATATTCGCCCTGAAATACAGCACGATATCCTTGCTTGTCGCCTCGCCGGTATAGAACAGATACAGCGTCGCCTTTTCCTTGTGATACAGCGCGCAGCAGTCCTTCACGCCATCCACCTTACGGGCGGTCTCTTCGATCTCGCCGAGCTCGATGCGGTGGCCGAGGTGCTTGATCTGCCTGTCCATACGTCCGTGGAACATCAGGTTGCCGTCCTCTGCCCATCTGCCGAGGTCGCCTGTCTTATACAGCAGCTCGCGGTAATTCTCGTTCAGCGGATTCTGGATGAAGGACGTCTCAGTGACCTCCTTATTGCCGTAGTAGCCGAGAGCGAGAATAGGGCCGCATACGCATATCTGACCGATCTCGCCGTCGGCGGTCGGGGTGTTGTCGTCGTTGAGCAGCAGGATCTTGTAATTATCATAGGGCTTGCCGATGGGGAGCACGGTATCGTCCTCCACCTTCTCCTTCACCACATAGTAGGTACAGGAGGCGGTAGCCTCTGTGGGGCCGTACTGGTTGACATACAGGACGTCGGGCAGATTCTCCTGCCATATCTTGAGATACTTGCAGGGCATGACGGAGCCTGAGAAGCACAGCTTCTTCAGATACTCGGGCTTGCTCTCTGCAAAAGCCCCGAGCTTTGCGGGCAGCTCTACGCCCGCTACGCTCCAGCACAGCGCGGTGATCTTCTCGCGGTTGAGCGTACCGAACAGAGCCGTCGGAACGGCGAACTCGTTCTTCGGGATGATGAAGGTCGAAGCGCCCTTGCTTATCGGGAAGTAGATATCACGCACAGCC
>ONPE01000096.1 GCA_900319615.1 uncultured Eubacteriales bacterium | reverse complement strand
GCTGACCCACCGTCACAGCGACCATTCGGGCGAGTTAAAGTCCTTCCCGAACGCGAAAATCTATGTCAACGCCGAGGAGCTGGACGCGGTCGAATTACAGGGTATCGACAATATCGTGCCTGTGACCTTCACCGACGGTGCGTATTATAACTTCCCCGAGAGCCAAAAGATCCGCGACGGTATTTATTTCATCAAAGCGAAGGGTCACACCAAGGGCAACAGCCTGGTCATCGTCGAGGACGGCGGCCTCTTCTATATGCTCCACGGCGATATCACCTACGTAGACGAGGCGCTCTATGAGAACAAGCAAAGTGTCATTTTTGACGATCTTCAGGAGGCGCTCACCACTCTCGGCCGTGTGCGCGAGTTCGTCCGCAATCACCCGACCGTTTACTGCGGTACCCATACGCCGCAGGGCTATGAGAATCTCGAAGCAAAGCGCGTGATGGATCTCGATCATCCCGTCGAGACGCTCTTTGCCGAGATCGACTTCACCGAGCAGGAAGCGACAGGCATCTACATTTGCTCCGTCTGCGGATATGTGTACGATCCCGCCGAGCATGACGGCACAGCCTTTGAGGACTTACCTGACGACTGGCGCTGTCCCAGATGCAAACAGCCGAAAGAGAAATTCAATAAAGCATAAGCAATAGGAAAGGCGGCTCATCATGAACCGCTTTTTTCTATCGTGAATAAAAAAAGTCCCAAAAACTTGTCTGAGTCCCGTTAATGGGACAGGTGATGGTGTAACATAGAATCACAGGCTTACTGAATATGATTTTGAGGTGATTTTATGTTTGATGACGCAAGATTTTACAACAGACTGGCAGAGGATTCTGCAAGCTACGGAAGGGTGAAGTGCTCCGACAGCGCGATGTTCCTGTCTATCGGCAAGCTCGAGCTGGATGACGATCTGCTGTCGGCTATCGACGAGGGGGAGTGCTGGCTTATTGACGACAGCGAAAGGATATAGGTTTATCCTGTGTATTTGGATAGGTATATTGAAAGAGGTCACCGTATCTTATGTGCGGTGACCTCTTGTCTTATTCGGTTTTGGTGCTGCGGTAGAGCTCGATATGTATCTGATGCTTTAATTGAAGCGGTTCGGGGCGCTCTTGCAGGATGGATCGGTACTCCTGCTCGAAGCGGGCTACATCCTCCGGCGCAAGGCTCGCGCCGACTCCGCGGCAGCTCAATACTCTGCCGAGCCATGCCTCTTTTGTGAAGGTGAGGGTGGTATCGTAGGATTCGACAGATTCGGATGTGAAGCGTCCCTTTGCCCAGTCGGGGAAGGCGTAGTCGAAACGTTGAAAGCCGCCGCCGTTCCATGATGGATTGTATTTTTTGACGAGGGCTTCCATCTCGGCGATGACCTCGTCTTCATAGGGCAGCCAGTCCATGAAGATCTTGCAGAAAAGTCCGCCGGGCTTTAATATGCGGCGGATCTCTGCCGCTGCCTTATCGGGATCGAAATAGTGGAAGCACTGCACCGCCGTGACAGCGTCAAAAGCGTTGTCGGCAAAGCCGGTGTCTTCGGCTGAGCAGACCTTGAAGGAGATGTTCTTCTCACCTTTATCGGCGGCGAGCCGCTCGGCTTGGGCGATCTGATTTGCGGAGATATCGGTCGCGGTGACGCGCGCGCCGGTCTCGGCGAGGTGCAGGGCGACTACTCCTGTGCCGCTGCCGAGGTCAAGGATGCTTTGACCTTCCTTACCGATCCCGGCGGCTGTGAGCTTGTCGTACATGGTCTGCGGATAGATATCGCGGTAGCGTGCGTAGTTCTCAGACGTCCTGCCAAAGTCGAACTCCTGTCCGCTGTCGATGCCGTGGTGTTTCATAAACGCCTCCTTGAAGGTGTATTATTCCGGTATTCCAATATAGATTTTAACATATTTATAATCGGAATATAACGCAATAGATGCTGAAGTGTTTTTGATGATTATCAGTACTGATATGGGATGGTGAAAAGGCTGCCGCTCTCGCGACAGCCTTTGTTATCAGTGGGTGGTTTTCTGGACCGCGTCGATTATCTTCACTACGACGGGGCTGAGGATCATGTTGACGCCGAGCTCGATGAGGAAGTTGACGCCTGTAAGACCGAGGATGATGTAGGACAGAAGATCGGAGCCGCCTGCCCATGCCGCCAGAGTCTCTCTGAAAAACAGCAGCATACCGATGATGAAGATACCGGTGTTGACGATGGGGGAGACCAGAGCCGCCATGATCACGGCGAGCAGCTTGTTCTTCTCCTTGAGCGCCTTGTATACCGCTCCCGCGCACAGACCTGCCATCGTGCCCTTGAGCGTACACATCACGATGCACATGAAGGGATTGGCAGACCATACCATGAAGCCGCCGACGTCGCCGCCGGTGATGCACATGATGATGACTACCGCGCTGAATACAGCGCCAAGGTAGGCTCCTGCGCCTACGCCGTACATCGCCGCACCTACAACGATCGGGATCAGCGCAAGCGTGATCGAGAAGGGGCCGAAGCGGACAAAGGTGGTGAATACCTGCAGGACGATGATGATCGCCGACAGGATCGCAAGACCGGTCATCCGGTAGACATTGCTCTTTCTTGTGTTTGACATAATAAAACCTCCTGCTGCCTCCCCTTATAGGGTGAAGCGCAATAAATAATATTTATCAAATCCGAAAGGATTGATATTCTGTTTTGAGCCTTCCCCTCAAGGGGAAGTGGTCACCCGGCGGGTGACGGATGAGGTGTGTAAATTCACCTCATGGTATATCTCTGAAAATAGTCGGCAGTAAACGCCTTATCTATCGCTTTTCGGGCTATACATTTCCTTAGAAGGAAAACCGGATATTATATATTTTTTTCGTAGATCATGCGCAGACCCACGAGGATAAGGTCGTTCTCTATCCTGATATCGTGGCTGCAATAGCGGATGATGGTGTCGGCGAGTCCGCCTGTGGCTACGATGCTGCACTCTGCGCCGAGCTCCTCTTCGATCTTGTCGATCATGCCGTCGATCATGCATACCGTGCCCCATACGGAGCCTGCGCGGATGCTTTTGTCGCTGTTCTTGCCGATGACGGAGTCGGGAGCCTTGTACGCGACCGACTGCAAAAGCGCGGTGTTCTTGGTAAGAGCCTCGAGAGATACCGCTATACCGGGTGCGATGGAGCAGCCGATCATGTTGCCGTCCTTGTCTATCACGCACCATACGGTGGCGGTGCCCATGCTTATCACGATGGCGGGCGCCTTTGCGGTGCTGTTGGCGGCTACGCAAGCCGCTACGAGGTCGGCGCCGAGTGTGGAAGGATCGTCGATGCGGATGTTCAGCCCTGTCTTGACCCCGGGGCCGAGGATGATCGGCTCGATACCGAGGATATTGCGTACCGCGGTGTCGATGCAGGTGGTGACGATCGGCACGACCGAGCTGATGATACAGCCGGTGAAATCGTCGCGGTGGATACCCATGACCCTTATGAGAGAGTAGATCTCCAGACCGTACTCGTCTGCGGTCTTTGCCTTGTTGCAGTTGATGGTCAGGGTGTGTATAAGCTCCCTGCCGTTAAAAACGCCGAACTTGATATTGGTATTGCCGATATCTGCTGTGAGCAACATATACATTTCGCTCCTTTCCGAAAGGTATTGTATCAGAATTTTTATGTAGTTTCAATATAATTGACTGATTTTCGGCTTTTTTCACATAATGAAAAATATTATCTGTGAATTGTGATAGAATATCCCTGTAAATTAGAGCTGTATCGCTTATATTCCGGATACTGCTGTACAGAAAGTGTGTTATCCAAGGGAGGAAAAGGATGAATCAGGCAGATAAGAGAAATCTCGAGATCCTTGCTTGCAAGGCGAGGATGGGAGCCATCATCGGTACATTTCACGCGAAGTCGGGACATCCCGGCGGTTCGCTGTCGGCGGCTGATATGTTCACCTATCTTTACTTTAAAGAGATGAACGTCGACCCGTCCAACCCCTCATGGGAGGACAGAGACCGCTTTGTGTTATCAAAGGGACACTGCTGCCCCAGTTTGTACGCCATTCTGGCGCTCAAGGGCTATTTTGACTGGAAGGAGCTCGAAGTGCTCCGTCATGTAGGCGCTATGCTGCAGGGACATCCCGATATGAAGGGCACCCCCGGCATAGACATGAGCTCCGGCTCGCTCGGACAGGGCGTGTCCGCAGCCTGCGGCATGGCTCTTGCCGCGAAGATCGACAACAAGGATTACCGCGTATATACCGTGCTCGGCGACGGCGAGTGCGAGGAAGGCGAGGTTTGGGAGGCGGCTATGTTCGCCGGCCATCACAACCTCGATAACCTGACCGTGATCGTGGACTGCAACGGCTTGCAGATCGACGGTACCACGGAGGAGGTCGGCGGCGTTGAACCGCTGGATACTAAGTTCGAGAGCTTCGGCTTCGACACCGTCATCATCGACGGTCACGACTTTGACGCTATCGAGGGCGCTATGGCTCAGGCGAAGGCGTCTGACAAGCCCTTCGCGATCATCATGAAGACCGTCAAGGGCAAGGGCGTTTCTTTCATGGAGAACCAGGTAGGCTGGCACGGCAAGGCGACCAACGCCGAGGAATTCGAGATAGCTATGGCTGAGCTCAAGGCGCAGCTTGCGGAACTGGAGGCGTAATATGGCTGAAGTAATTACAAAAGCGACCCGCGTGAGCTTCGGTGAGGCTCTGAGCGAGATGGCTGATTCGAGACCCGATATAATCGTACTGGACGCCGACCTTGCCGCGGCTACCAATACCGCGATCTTCCGCGACGCGCATCCCGACCGCTTCTTCGACTGCGGTATTGCAGAGGCAAATATGATCGGCGTTGCCGCCGGTCTGGCTGCATCCGGCAAGACTCCGGTGGCTGCCTCTTTCGCGATGTTCGCGACAGGCAGAGCCTTCGAGCAGATCCGCAACTCCGTTGCTTATCCCAACCTCAACGTCAAGATCGCCGGCTCGCACGCGGGCATCTCGACAGGTGAGGACGGCGCGACCCATCAGTGCCTCGAGGATATCGGCATCATGCGTACAATCCCCGGTATGGTGGTCATCAATCCTGCCGATCACTGGGAGATGAAGGCGGCTACCAAGGCTGCTATGGATTATAACGGTCCCGTGTATATCCGCTTGGGCAGACTGGCTGTAGACAGCTTCAACGACCCTGAGACATATAAGTTCGAGTGGGGCAAGGGCATCACCCTCAGAGAGGGCTCCGACATCACCGTTATCGCGACCGGTCTGTGTGTTCTCGAGAGCCTCAAGGCTGTGGACGAGCTGATCGCCGAGGGCAAGAGCGTAAGGCTGATCAACATCCACACCATCAAGCCCATCGACCGCGAGATCGTCATCAAGGCGGCTAAGGAGACAGGGCGCATCATCACTGTCGAGGAGCACAACATCATCGGCGGTCTTGCGGACGCTGTCTGCGAGGTGACCTCATCCGAGTGTCCCGTGCCCGTCAGACGTATCGGCGTGAATGATGAGTTCGGCTATTCCGGCCCTGCAAAGGAGCTGCTCGATATCTTCGGGCTCACAGCTCCCAACATCAAAAAGGTCATCCTTGAAGAGCTCGAAAAATAAAAAGAAGTAAGGGCTGTCGATCGACAGTCCTTCATATTGCAGAAAAAAGCCATGTTTCGGCGAGAGTTGAAACATGGCTTTTATATGAAAGTATAGGTGTAGTTAATGAAGATACTCGTTATCGCGACGGGCGGCACAATCGGCAGCGGCTTTGACGGCGCGTCGATAGACGTTCAAGGCGGCTGCGCGGTCGCCGGGCGTTATGTACAGGAGCATGAAGATGTTGATATCGAGGTCGTAGAGCCGCTTAATATACTCAGCGAGAGTATCGCCGCGGATGACCTCAACACTCTTGCGGCGGCGATTTATAATTCCGATATAGAAAAATACGGTGGTGTGATAGTGACCGTCGGCAGCGATAATCTCGGGTATATCTCATCGTTTGTCGGCTTGCTGTTCGGCAGATGCGGCGTGCCGGTTTGTTTAGTGGCTTCGGACAGGGTGCTTTCCGATCCTGCGGCTAACGGTTACGAGAACTTTTGCTGTGCAGTAGGGCTTATAAAAAGCGACGTTGCCGGAGCGTGGGTGCCGTACCGCAACAGCGACGGCGTGATGTATGTCCACTCGGCGACGGACATCAGGCAGGCGGATCTGTGCGATGATTTTTACAGCTTCCACGGGGCGTATGCCGTATGGGACGGCGCGCTTCGTCCGCTCAGAGAGCCGGTGAGTCATACCGTGCCGGAGGTTTTCTGTAGGAAAAATTTGCCGGTGATATCTGATAACGTGCTGATGATACATCCGTATCCAATGCAGGAGTATTCGCGCCTGCGGCTCGACGGCGTGAAGGCTGTGCTGCATACGCTGTATCACAGCTCGACCTTGGACAGCGCGGGAGCTTGCGGGTTTATCAAGAGCTGCGGCGTACCGGTGTATCTGGCGGCGTTCCGGACGGGGTGCGAGCTTTACCGGACAGCCGTTGATGCTATCGACTCCGGCGCTGTACCGCTGTATGATATATCGCCCGAGTGCGCGTATATGAAGCTGCTGCTCGCCTGCGCGCAGGACAGGCTCGGCATACATGAGTTTATGGAGAGTGGGATATGAAAAAGCTTGCGGTATTATTTGTGGTAGCGGCAGGCGTGCTGTGGGGCTGCATCGGGATATTCG
>ONPE01000159.1 GCA_900319615.1 uncultured Eubacteriales bacterium | reverse complement strand
TGTTGCCCAAAAAGTTGGTGGTAATGAAGACGAACACGATGTACACGAGCACAAGCGCGAGTCCCAGACCTATCAATATCCTTTTGGTCAGTTTTGATCTGTTTGAAGAAGCTTTAGCCATAAGCAAACTCCTTTTGCTTTTTCAAAATTTCTTTGCAGGGCTCCGAAAAGAGCCTCGGCAATCTCAACCGATTATATACTTTATCACTTCGTCGGCGAGCTGTTCCGGCGTCATCTCATCGACGCGGAACCATCTGATATCCTCGTCGCGCGGCTCAAAAGCACGTGCGAGCTGGAACGGCGCAAAGACCCGTATCATTTATCCGGGTTCTGTCCGATATACTCTATCGCTTCGTCGGCGAGCTGATCTGCCGTCATCTCGTCGACGCGGAACCATCGGATATCCTTGTCGCGCCTGAACCACGTGAGCTGACGTGAGCTGACGCTTTGCATAGCGGCGTGTGGCGCGCTTGAGATTATCCACGCAGACAGAGAGCCCGAGCTCGCCGCTGAGATACGGCAAGAGCTCCTTGTAGCCTATCGCCGCAGCTGCCGTGTCGCCGAAGCCGCCGTTGTAAAAGCGCCTCGCTTCATCTAAAAGTCCGTCCTCCATCATGAGGTCGACGCGCCGGTCGATACGGTCGTAGAGCCACGCGCGGTCGGCGGTCAGCCCTATCTTTATCGCATGATAAGGGGACGCGGAGCCTGTCTGCAGCTCGTTGAGCCTCGTCTGGGTCACGCCCGTGGAGCGGTAGACCTCGATGCAGCGCACGATGCGCTTTGGATTGCGCCCGACGCTGAGGCGGTCGGCGGACTCGGGATCGAAGGAGCGGATGTAGGAGAGCATCTTATCGACGCCCTTTTCCTCCAGCTCGGCGGTTATCTCTGCACGGAGAACAGGATCGTCCTCCTGCTCCCTGAACTGCACGTTCCCGAGCAGCGAATCCACATACAGCCCGGTGCCGCCGGCGACTATCGGGAGCTTTCCCCTGTCGCTGATGTCCTTTATCGCGGCGTGCGCGAGCTCGCAGAACCGCGCGACCGAAAAGCTCTCCTCGGGCTCGAGGAAGTCCATCAGGTGGTGGGGCACGCCCATCATCTCCGCCTTCGAGGGCTTGGCGGTGGCGATATCCATGCCGCGGTAAATCTGCATCGAATCCGCGGATATGACCTCGCCGTCCATAGCGAGGGCTATCGCCACGGCGAGCGCCGTCTTGCCCGAGGCTGTGGGGCCGACGACGGATACGACGTTCATCTTATCCATCACTCCACCCTGCCGAAGCTGCGCTCGAGCTCATGCTTTTTGAGCACGATGCAGACGGGTCTGCCGTGCGGACAGTGGCGGATGTCCTCGTTCTCTACACGGCGCGCAAGCTCGATAAGCTCGCGGTCGGTACTGCGGTCGCCGCCCTTGACGGCGGCTCTGCACGCGACGTTGGCGTATATCCACTCCATCTTCTCGGAGCGGATATCCTTCTTGTGCTCGGAGAAATACCCCGCCATCTCGATGACTGAGGGCTCGATATCCCCGAGAGGGAGATACTGCGGAGCGGAGCGCACGATGATGGTACCGCTGCCGAAATCTTCTATATCAAAGCCGGCTTCGGAGAAAGCGTCGAGGTCGGCTGTGACCGCGTTGTAATCCTGCTTGTTGAGGGTGACGGTGATCGGAGTCAGCAAAAGCTGGCTGCTGCCGCTGCCCTTTTCCTTTTTAAGGCTCTCGTAGACCATGCGCTCATGGGCTGCGTGCTTGTCTATCAGCATCAGCTCGCGCGGATTCTTCTCTACGATGATGTAGGTGCCGAACGCCTCGCCGATGTACCTGTAGTAGTTCTCGTCTATCTCGACGAGGGGCTTGGGTTCCTCCGCTGCCGGAGTATCGGCGATAACGGTATTAGTTTCCTGAGCAGATTCTTCCGTTACAGGCTCTTCCCTTACCGGAGCCTCTTCGATAACGGGCTTCGTTTCTTCTGTCTCAGACTCGGTATCGGCGCTCTGCATGAGCTTTTCTTCGATATGCCGCTGATATCCGTCGACAAAGGGCGAGGCTGAATCCGAGACCATCTTCGGAGCATTCACGACGGGCTCGTCGAGTACGCTTCGGAGCATGTACGACGGGCTCGTCGAGTACGCGGAAGAGCTCGTCAGCCTTCTTTGCCTCTGCTGCGCGGTCAAGGGGCTTTCTTTCGAGCGGCTTTGTCTGCACCGGAGCCTCGTCGCGCTCTCTGAACACCTTCTGCGCCAGCTCGAAGGGATTGACGCGCTTGACGGGTCTGCTGTCGGGGAGCTTAGCCTCCACGCGCTTTTCGCCGGTCATCAGGGCGGTCTTGACCGCATGATACACAGCGTCGAAAACGGGTCGCTCGTTGACGAAGCGAACCTCCAGCTTTGTAGGATGGACGTTTACGTCCACGGCGTTGAAGGACATATCGAGATCGAGCACGCAGGACGGGAACCTGCCGACCATCACGGAGCCCTTGCACGCCTCGCTTATCGCCGCCATAGCGGTCTTGCAGATGACGAAGCGGCGGTTGATGAAGAAGTTCTGCATATTGCGGTTGGGGCGCGCGTCCTCGGGGCGGCTGATGAAGCCCGTTACGTGTATGCCGCCGAGGGTGTAGTCCACGGGGATCAGCCTTGAAGCAAAATCCCTGCCGTAGACGGAGTAGATCGCAGAAAGCAGCTTGCCGTCGCCGGAGGTGTGCAGGACGTTCTTCTGATCTCTTATATAGTTTATCGCGATCTCGGGGTGAGAAAGCGCGATCTTGTCAACAACGTTGGATACAGCGTTGCCCTCAGCCATATCAGTCTTGAGGAACTTCATGCGCGCGGGGACGTTATAGAACAGGTCGCGCACGATGAAGGTTGTGCCGTCGGGACAGCCGGCGTCCGTGAGGCTGATCTCCTCGCCGCCCTCGATGATACATCGTGTGCCGATATCCTCCTCTTTTGCCTTGGTGATGAGCTCGAGATGGGATACGGAGGCGATGGACGCGAGAGCCTCGCCGCGAAAGCCGAGGGTGGCTATGGCGTCGAGGTCGCTCTCGGACGCGACCTTGGAGGTGGCGTGGCGAATGAACGCCGGGCGGATATCCTCGCGCAGGATACCGCAGCCGTTATCGGACACGCGCATGAAGGTGACGCCGCCGTTCTTTATCTCGACGGTGACGGCTGTAGCGCCTGCGTCGATAGCGTTCTCGACCAGCTCTTTGATGACCGACGAGGGGCGCTCGACGACCTCGCCGGCTGCAATCAGCTCGGCTGTGTGCTTGTCAAGTATATTGATCCTGCCCATGAGGAACCCCCTTTCTTTTAATTAGGAATTAGGAGTTAGGAGTTAGGAGTGAGGAGTGAGGAGTATGGGGAAACGCTTCGCGTTTTGGAATATATGTCATTCCGAGGGAGCTTTAAGCGACCGTGGGAATCCCACACCGCAAAATACAGTTCGATGTGACAAAAATCAGTATTCTCTGTTTGTGGGATTGCCACGCCCTAATGGGCTCGCAATGACATTTGATACTGAACAGGTGCGGGCAGAGCCCGCCATCAACTTCTCACTCCTAACTCCTCACTCCTAACTCAATCCACCATATTCTTCAGCTCATAGAGGATGTTCATCGCCTCTATGGGGGTGAGTGTGTTTACGTCTACTGCGCGGAGCTTCTTCTCCAGCATACCGTCGGACGAGGGCATCAGGCTGAGCTGCATGGTCTCTTCCTCGGGCGCCGGCTTGAAGGGCGCTTCTTCACGCGGAGCGTTCGCGTTGAGCTCCTTCAATATCTCCTTGGCTCGGTCGATGATGCTGTCGGGTAGGCCGGCGAGCTTGGCGACCTCTACGCCGTAGCTCTCGTCGGCGCCGCCGGGGACGATCCTGCGCAAAAAGGTTATCTCGTCGCCGCGTTTTTTGACGGCGATATTGTAGTTCTTGACTCCGTCGAGGAGCTCTTCCATGACGGTGAGCTCGTGGTAGTGGGTGGCGAAGAGCGTGCGTGCGCCGAGCTTCTTCTTATCCGCTACGTACTCGAGCACGGCTCTGGCTATGCTCATGCCGTCGTAGGTTGATGTGCCCCTGCCTATCTCGTCGAGTATCAAGAGGCTCTTGGAGGTAGCGTTCTTCACTATCGAGGCGACCTCGTTCATCTCTACCATGAAGGTCGACTGACCCGAGGCGAGATCATCGGAAGCGCCCACGCGGGTGAACACCGCGTCGCAAAGACCTATCTCCGCATATGAAGCCGGCACGAAGCCGCCCATTTGCGCCATGATGACTATCAAAGCCACCTGCCGCATATATGTGGATTTACCTGCCATGTTGGGGCCGGTGATGATGGCGATGCGGTTCTCCATGCCGTCGAGCATGACGTCGTTCGGCACGAACATCGAATCGCTCTTGAGCGCCTCTACCACCGGATGCCGGCTGTCCTTCAGCCTTATCACGGTGTTCTGCGTTATCTCGGGTCGGGTGTAGCGGTTATCAGCCGCTACGTTGGAAAGGGACACGAGGACGTCGAGAATTGCTATCGCCTTGGCGGTCTTCTCTATGCGGTCGAGGTTCAGCGCGATCTGCTCGCGAACGTCGTTGAACAGCTCGTACTCTATAGCTACGCTGCGGTCGCGCGCGCCGATGATACGGCTCTCGAGCTCCTTGAGCTCGGGGGTGATGAAGCGCTCGCAGTTGGTTAGCGTCTGCTTGCGGATGTAGTTATCGGGCACCATGTTCAGGTACGACTTGGTGACCTCTATGTAGTAGCCGAAGACGCGGTTGTAGCCGACCTTCAGCTTTGGTATGCCTGTCTGCTGCTTTTGCTCTGCCTCGATACGGGCGAGCAGGGATGTAGAATCGGTCATGTCGCGCTTGATCTCGTCAAGCGGCTGCGAATAGCCCTCCCTGATCAAGCCGCCCTCGCGTACCGAGAACGGCGGATCCTCGACTATCGCCTCGTCTATCAGGGCGCGGATATCCTCGAGCGTGTCGAGGTCGCGGTGAAGCTCACAGAGCTGCTTTGAAGAGAAGCCCGAGAGCGTGTTTTTCAGCACAGGGAGGCTCTCGAACGCCTGATATAGGGAGCGCAGCTCGCGCGCGTTCGCGGAGCCGTAGACGATCTTGGTCATCAGCCTCTCGATATCGAAGATACCGCACAAGCCCGCGGTGAGCTCCAGACGGTTCACGGTGTCGCCCACGAGCTCCTCCACCGCCTTTTGACGTTTGAGGATAGCGGTTATGCTGAGCAGCGGATGCTCGACCCAGAACTTCATCAGGCGCTTGCCCATGGCGGTCTTGGTCTTGTCCAGCACCCACAAAAGAGAATGCTTCTTCTCCTTAGCTATCATGGTGCGTGTGAGCTCGAGGTTGCGCCGGGTATTGAAGTCGAGCTTCATGTACCGGTCCTCGGCGTAGAACTCGATAGCGTCGATGCGCTCGAGACCGGTCTTCTGTGTATCCTTTAGGTAAGACATCAGTATGCCCACGGCGATCATCACCTCGGGCATATCGGCTATCTTAGCCGTGTTCTCTTTATCAAAATGTTCTTCGACAACGGCGGTGCAAGAGAGCAAGCCGTCAAAATCAGGATGCGAAACGGCGGCGTTGCCGAGCCTCTCGCGGATGAAGGTATGCAGCGCCTTGTCGGTCGATAGCTTACCGGTTATGAGCAGCTCCTTGGGGCTGTAGGCGGTAAGCTGATTCTTTAGCTGAGAGAGAGCGCTGTCGCTCTTGAAGCGCGAGACCTGCAGCTGACCCGTGGATATATCGCAAAAGGCGATGCCGACGACGCCCTTGTCGGAGTAGACCGAGCAAAGGAAGTTGTTCTCGCTCTCGTCGAGCATACTCGACTCCATGACGGTGCCGGGGGTGATGACGCGGATGATATCGCGCTTGACTATCCCCTTGGCGAGCTTCGGATCTTCTGTTTGCTCGCAGATGGCGACCTTGTAGCCCTTCGCGACGAGCCTAGCTATATACGACTCTGCCGAGTGGAACGGCACGCCGCACATCGGGGCGCGCTCCTCCTGTCCGCAGTCGCGGCCGGTTAGGGTGAGCTCGAGCTCCTTGGAGGCGAGCTTGGCGTCTTCATAGAACAT
>ONPE01000123.1 GCA_900319615.1 uncultured Eubacteriales bacterium | reverse complement strand
TTCAAGCCGGTAATGACAAGGGGATTGCCACGGCTCTTGCGAGCCTCGCAATGACACTGTTATTGTTACGTCGAATTAATCGGCGTTTACTTGACGCTGCGGCAATCTAAACCGATTAAAAAAGTCATTGCGAAGCCTCTTTATAGAGGCTGTGGCAATCTCAACCGAATCATTCAACCTCGCATCCTTGATATAACGTTCTCAGCCTGATGGATGACATTAAAAATCTCGCCGGCTGAGTCGGGGTACTCCTGCGCGAACTTCTCGGGGGATAATTCTGCTTCGGTCAGAGCGTTCAAGCCGCTTTCGCTGTCGGGCGAACACATACTCCCGATATCCGTGCGGCATTTCTCCATAGCCGCCGACGCATAACCGCCGTAGATATCACTGCCCACGGTGAAGAGCTCCGTGCTGTTCTCGCGGTTCGCCGAGTACAGACTGCGGAAAATGCTGTACGCTCCGAGCATGAAGTAGTTGGTTATCGTGCGGTCGAGCCTGCGGTTTTTCGCGGCAGCCGCCATATCGTAAACGGCGTTCATCATGCTCGCTATCAGCCGTCGGCTCACTATCTGAGCGGCGCTCTGCTTCTTTGAGCCCTTATCGGTCACCGGCTCGGTCGCCTCATAGTCGCGGTCGGCAGTCCTGCCCAGCAGATAATCGCAGCTGACGTTGTAGTAATCGGCGGTCTTTATCACAAAGTCAAGACTGCACTCGCGGATGCCCTTCTCATAATGAGAGAGCAGAGCCTGCGATATACCGAGGTCGGCTGCAGCCTGCTTCTGGCTGAGCTTCTTTTCTTTTCTCAAAAACGTGATGATACGGGGGAAATCCTTGTTCATGTCATCCACTCCTTTATATAAATGTCATTGCGAAGCCTTGACACGTGTGTCGGAACACGCGTGTTGAGGCTGCGGCAATCTAAACCGAATATAATAGTCATTGCGAGGGCTTTGACCGTGGCAATCTCAACCGATTAGATAAGTCATTGCGAGGGTCGCAAAAGTTAAGGTTGAGATTCCCACGTCGGAGCGTGGACACGCGTGTCCCTCCTCCTCGGAATGACGAATTATATGCGACCCGTGGCAATCTCAACCGAATATAATAGTCATTGCGAGGGCTTTGACCGTGGCAATCTCAACCATAAAAATGTCATTGCGAAGCCTCTTTATAGAGGCTGTGGCAATCTCAACCGATTGAAAAATAAACAACACTTATACATATAGTATAATACACATATTACGATTTGTAAAGCAGGTGCGATATGAAATCCTATTACATCCATCTTATCCGTCACGGAGCGATCAGCGATACCTTGAAGGGCAGATATATCGGCGCGACCGATGTTCCGCTATCTTCGCAGGGTGAGAACGAGATACGCAAGCTCGCGGCGCTCTATGACTATCCGTACGCAAAGGCTGTGTTCACCTCGCCCTTGAAGCGCTGTACCCAAACGGCGAGGATCATCTATCCCGAGACAGAGCCGCTTGTGATAGATCAGCTCAGCGAATGTCACTTCGGCGAGTGGGAGAACAAGACAGCCGACGAACTGAAAGACGACAATACCTTCAAAAAATGGCTCGCCGGAGATACCTCCGTAAAGCCGCCGAGAGGGGAGAGCAACGCCGATTTCGTCCGCCGTATCTGCGTGATGTTCGAGAGCATCGTCGACGGCTTGATGAAGACCGGCACCACCGACGCGGCGATAATCACCCACGGCGGAGTCATGAACACCCTGCTCGCCGTCTACGGTCTGCCGCAGGCAAAACCCTTCGAGTGGGCGTGCGACTGCGGCTACGGCTATTCTCTCAGGGTCACGCCCATGCTCTGGATGCGCGACAAGGTAGCCGAGGTCTATGACAGGATCCCCAAAGAACGCGATAATGACGATGACTGACGCTGATTTAACAGTCATTGCGAAGCCTTGAGTAACCGCCGATTAATGCGGTTTTCGTATTCGTTGTCATTCCGAGGGAGCGCCGACACGCGTGTCGTGCGACCGTGGGAATCCCCCTGATAGGAGCAGGATCTCACTGTTCAAGCCATTAATGACAAGGGGATTGCCACGGGCTAAAGCCCTCGCAATGACACAGTTATTGTTACGTCGAAATAATCGGTGTTTACTTGACACGTGTGTCGGAACACGCGTGTTGAGGCTGCGGCAATCTCAACCGATTAAAAATGTCATTGCGAGGGTCGCAAAGGTTAAGGTTGAGATTCCCACGTCGGAGCGTGGACACGCGTGTCCCTCCTCCTCGGAATGACGAATTATATGCGACCCGTGGCAATCTCAACCGATTAAAACGGGTCAGATACCCGGTAAGTTTATTAAAAATAGTCATTGCGAGGGCTTGACACGTGTGTCGGCCCGTGGCAATCTCAACCGATTAAAAACGGGTCAGATACCCGGTAAGTTTATTCAGACCGATTTTGCAGTCGGATCATATGATTGTTTCATAAAAACCCCGTTTTTCTGCAAAAAGATATTGTATTTTGCAAGTCCTTGTGATAAAATGAAGTCGGTTTTTGAAATGAGAGTGATAATATGATATCAAATCTACTTGTCCGCATCGACTTATCCCGCAAGGATTTCTCAAAGGGACAGCGCAGGATCGCCGCCTATATCGAAGAGCACTATGACGAAGCCGCGTTCATGACGGCGGCTAAGCTCGGCGAGGTGGTCGGCGTAAGCGAAAGCACGGTCGTGCGCTTTGCCACCCAGATCGGATACGAGGGCTATCCCTATCTGCAAAAGGCGATGCAGGAGATGATCCGCGATAAACTGAGCTCGGTACAGCGCATCGAGGTCACCACCGGCCGCATAGGCACCGGCGACGTAGTCGAAAGCGTGCTGAATCAGGATATCGACAAGATAAAGCGCACCATCGAGGAGGTCTCGCGAGAGGACTTCAAAAAGACGGTGCAGGCTATCATAAACGCCGAGAACATCTATGTCTTCGGCGTGAGATCAGCCTCGTATATAGCCAGCTTCTTCGGCTATTATCTCGATCTTATCTTCGGCAACGTCCGCATACTGGATTCTACCTCCAAGTCAACTACGTTTGAAAAGCTGTTCCGCATCACCGATAAGGATGTGATGATCGGCATCAGCTTCCCCAGATATTCCACGATGGCTGTCGACGCGATGAACTTCGCCCATGAGCGCGGAGCAGAGGTCGTCGCCATCACCGACAGCATGATCTCTCCGCTGGTCACGAACGCCGACGAGGTGCTTTTGGCGCGGTCGGATATCGCCTCTGTGGTCGATACTCTGGTTGCTCCGCTGAGCCTGATAAACGCGCTGCTGGTGGCTGTGGTCATCGAGCGCAAGGATGAGATCATCGGCACCTTCTCGGAGCTCGAGAAGGTCTGGCAGGAGCAGAACGTATATGCACGCGACGATACCGGCGACAAGGAGGGCGGCTCGGATGCCTGACCTCATAGTCATCGGCGCAGGGCCTGCAGGGATGATGGCTGCCATAGCCGCCGCTGAGAACGGCGCTCATGTCACGCTTTTAGAAAAGAACAGCCGACCCGGCAAAAAGCTCGCGATCACCGGCAAAGGCCGCTGCAATATCACGAACTTTTGCGATATCGACGAGTTCATCTCAAACGTCACGGCGAATCCTCGCTTCATGTACAGCGCGATAAACAACTTCTCCTGCTATGATACGGTCGCCTTCTTTGAAGAAAGGGGTCTTCCCACCAAGGTGGAGCGCGGCAACCGCGTTTTCCCTGTATCAGACAAGGCTGCCGACGTCGTCGATACGCTCACATCTTATCTGGATGAGCTCGGCGTAAATATCCTGCAAAGGGAGGTCACCGGGCTGATCATATCCGACGGTACGGTAAGAGGTGTGCAGACGCATAAGGGTGATATGTATGCCGATTCGGTCATCGTCACCTGCGGAGGGCTGTCTTATAAGGCGACCGGCTCTACCGGCGACGGCTACCGCTTCGCGAAATCTGCAGGGCATAAGATAACTCCGCTGCTCCCGTCGCTTGTGCCGCTGTGCTCGGATGATACCGATATCCCCGAGCTGCAGGGCTTATCGTTGAAGAACGTCCGCCTGACGGTTACCGATAATAACACAGATAAAGAGATATACTCGGATTTCGGCGAGATGCTGTTCACCCACTTCGGCATATCGGGCCCGATAGTGCTCTCGGCGAGCGCTCATATGCGCTCTATGTCGCCCGGCAGATATACGGCTTATATAGATATGAAGCCGGCTCTCGACAGAGAAACGCTCGATAAACGCGTCCTGCGCGATCTGTCCGAAGCCGCTAACAAAGATATCATCAACTCGCTTAACAAGCTGCTGCCCAAGAAGCTGATACCCGTTGTGATCGCACGTGCAGGGATACCGCCGCACCTAAAATGCAACGCCCTCATCGCCGAACAGCGCAGGGCTTTGCTGGATGTGATAAAGGGCTTCAAGGTCGGCATACATTCCTTTCGCCCGATAAATGAAGCCATCGTCACCCACGGCGGCGTGGACGTTAAGGACATCGACCCTCGTACCATGCAGAGCAAGCTGATAAAGGGCTTGTTCTTTGCCGGTGAGGTGCTCGACCTCGACGCATACACCGGCGGCTTCAATCTGCAGATCGCATATTCCACCGGCATTTTAGCAGGACGCGCGGCGTCTTTGTACAATTCACAATAATCGGTTGAGATTGCCACAGCCCCGACGCAAGCGTCAAGGGCTTCGCAATGACTATTTAAAAATCGGTTGAGATCGCAACAGCCTCGACACACGTGTCAAGTAAACACCGATTATTTCGACGTAACAATAAC
>ONPE01000201.1 GCA_900319615.1 uncultured Eubacteriales bacterium | reverse complement strand
GCTGATGGCGATCCTCGGCAACGTTATGAAGCAGAGCAGAGGCAGAGCGGACGCAGGCTCCGTCATGGCAAAGCTCAAGGAGCTGATCTCGGCATTATAATTCCTACTGAGAATTATCGAACGCATATATCCCCGGCGCCCTCATCGCTGTTTGAGGGCTTTGAACAAGGAGGTTACCCATGAAAAGATCGATCGCTTTTTTACTTATGATAGGATTATTACTGACCGCTTTTGCCTGCGTTCCCGCTGGAGCAGAAGCGGGTGAACAGAAAGCCGCAGCCGCAGATGTATACGGTGAAGGCTCGCGAAGCGCCCTTTCCGGCGCGGATGTTTTTTCTCATGTGCCCGGTGCTGAGGAAAATTGCTCGCCCTGCCGCGCCTTTACGCCGGATAAGAGCGATATCGCCGCGACCGGAGCGGGAAAGTCCGTCACGGATTACACCTATGAGATAAAGCCGCTCCTTGCTCCGTTCAACACCTTCTTCTTTGTAAAAACGGACAACCCCGACCCGACTTCATTCCGGTTCCTTGACAGCGAATCCGTATATTTTGAGAAGGAGAATGAGACCGACTATCTCGATTTCTATCAGGACTATATGTATGAGGAGCCGATCATATTTGCCGATGTGCAGTATGAGGACGAGAGCAACTGCAGGGTCGGGGGCGGCTATATCTTCATATGCAATAGAGACAACACCGACGGCGGCAAGCTAAAGCTCCAGTACAAGACCGGACACGACTGGCAGGATGAAAAATGGAACGATACCAATATCACCTGTACTGTCCCCAAGGTCAAGGATGACGTTGACTATCTGATCGACACCTTCGCGACGAAAGGCTCCTTCTTTGAGAATTTGGACGCGGTGCAGAGAGGCTTTGAGAGCATTTGCTTCTACAGCGGGTCGTATATCCGCGGCGTGGTAAAGAGGAAGGACCCCTACTGGATGCTCGCCAGAGCCGGTCACCTCGACCAGAGCTACTATATCTACAGCCCCTTTGACCGTGAGGACGACCGATCTCTGTTTGCCTCGGCTATCTATCCCTTCCGCTATGACTCCCTCGGCTTTCCGGGGATGATGGTTGCTGTCGCTCTGCGGCTGAACAGCAATGCTACCTATGAAAGGACGGATAACCACTGGTTGGTCAATATCACTCTCGACGGCGTGACGAAAAGCTACGGCGGCGCGGGAAAGATCAAGGGTCAGGGCATTGATGAAAAGGATATAAAGCGTGTGTTCACCTTCACGAATGACGACGAGCCGATCACACTTGATAATATCGCTCAGCTGTTGAAGGACTATGCCGCTCTGAAAATCGAGGACGATATCCCGCGCGATGACGAGCTTACCTTCGACTTTATCTGCGACACTGTCGGCGACGGCGCGTGGGTCAGGATGGTGGGCAGCAATATGTCCTCCGGCGGTCATCATGATACCTCAAACGCGGTCTATACCTACGTCTACTCTAAAAGCTCCACGGATTATATCAGCGATGATGAATGGGGCGAAGCCAACCGCAACTACCGGGGCGGTAAGATGGGCTACTTCCGCGGCGGATGGGTCGACGGAAGATTCGTCGACGAGTGGAGAGAGTTTGAGAAGGGCGCGAAGTTCGAGGATCACCCGAATTGCGACATCTACCTTATCGATCGCGAGATCCCGTTTATCAGCTACTCGACTCAGTATCATTATAATTATGACGAGAAAAAGTATGAGCGGAGTTATACAGTGAATGAGATCAAAACAGAGAAAAAGAACATCCGTTATGTGTATAACAGCGACGACGATATGTGGTACGCTGCGGTGGATGAGATCGCCGGCGGCTGCGCTTCTTATGCCGTTGCAAAAACCCTTGTGGAAAACGGCGCTCTGGACGCTTCGTATCTTGGAATGCTCTCTCTGACGCGCGATCAGGTGAAGGCGCTGAACGTAGACAGGAACACCGATACCATCCCCTCTCAGGGCTATATCTTTGACGGTACGGCGGTTCCGGGAACGCCCTTCGGCTTCGCATATATCCTCGGCGACGTCGACACGAACGGAGAGATCGACGCGGTAGACGCCTCCTTCATCTGCCGCGTAGCTGCTTCGCTCGACACCCCGCTCGCCGCTGACGAGATCACCCACGGCGATGTTGACAATGACGGCAGAACCGATATCACCGACGCCACCGCCATCCAGTATTATCTCGCCGATATGCGGACAGCCTACAGGATCGGAGAGGTCACAAAGGTATAATACTAAGTTTCATTAAAACACTTTAACATTTATTGCGTTAAATTCCGTATAACTTCGTTGTCCTCCTTGACAGGCGACAGCCTGTCTGCGTCGTCCGCCTCGTTCTACGAAATTTTCCGTTAATAAATTTGTTAAAGCGTTTAATGGAAACTTAGTATCAGGCGATAAAAATGCGACTTCCGCATAAAAAACAGGAGCTGTGCTCCACACAACTCCTGCTTCTCTATTTATTTCGCTTATACTTCAATTGTTCACGACAGGTCTTGCTCCGATCGCAGGCGGAGTCTGCCGCGGCGTGCTCCCCTGAATTTTCTTGAGCTTCCTCTTACGCTGATACATCTGCTGATCGGCACGCTCAAAGACGGTGAGATAGCGCGTGTCGGCGCCGCGCTGATATGCGGACATGCCCGAAGAGACCACGACCTTATCGGTACGCAGGTTGCTGTCTATCTGTGCGTCGAACGCCGCGAGCTTCGCCTTGCGGCTTTGATAGGCGTCGCCCTGCAGGATCACGGTGAACTCGTCGCCGCCGATGCGGTAAGCGGGGCTGCCCTCAAAGAACTCACAGATCAGCATGGAAGCGTTATAGATATAAACGTCGCCGGTATCGTGTCCGAGGGTATCGTTGATGCGCTTGAGGTCGTTGACGTCAAACACGATCACACAGAAAGCCTCGGCGCTTCCGTCGCGGATCTGTGCGTCGAGCGCGTCGATCTTCTCCAGATACGCCTGCTTGCTGCCGACGCCGGTCA
>ONPE01000026.1 GCA_900319615.1 uncultured Eubacteriales bacterium | reverse complement strand
TACGGTCTTACGACAGCCGACGACACCGCAAACTTTGGCGGCCGCAACTGGAAGAGCTGGACTATCTACGGCGCGAACTTCGACAGCGATGACGATGCTGATATCAACTCCGACGCATGGACAGTCATCACCGCCGTTGAGAACGACGATCAGCTTGAGGCAGTGAACTTAACCAGATTCGATTATATGCTGAGCGCTCCGGCGGCTTCTTATCAGTATTATAAGATCGAGGTCACTCAGATCGTAGACGGCGACTGTATCCAGATGGCAGAATTCACCCTGTACCCCGATCACTCAGACGACGCGATCGAGCTCTCCGGCGAAGGGGAAACACGCACCTTCACGATGCCTGAGTACCCCGTGATCATCAACGCCGTGTTTGAGGAAAGCGACCGCTTCATCCATCACTCGCTCAGTCTCAATGGCGATATAGGCGTGAACTTCTTCATAAGGCTCTCCGATGAGGAGAAGGCGAATTCTCAGGTCGTCTTTACATGGGACGGCAACAGTGCGAAGAAAAAGACTCTGACCGTACCGTTCAGCGAAGCAAAGGATACCGAGAACGGCGTCCGCTTTACCTGCCCGATCAGCGCGGCTGAAATGAACGATACCATAACCGCAAAGCTGTATGTCAACGGCGTATTCTCAGCGAGCGATACCTACAGCGCGGTACGGTACGCAGACGTTATCCTTAACAATGCAGAATGGATCGCGTCTTACAAGGAGAAAGAAGGAGAAACCAAATACAATAAGCTCGTGACACTGGTCAAGACCATGCTCAACTATGGCGCATCCGCTCAGGTACAGTTTGAGCACAACACAGATGATCTCGCCAATAAGGACATAGATTATCCTGTCGATCCTCTGACTGAGACTGAGCTCAACGCCATCCCCAATATCCTGCCGACGAGGGACAGCGTAGATCTTAGCGAGCACGGCTTGTCGTACTACGGCTGCAGCCTGCTGCTCAAGTCAAAGACCACCCTGCGCTTCTACTTTGAGATCACCGATTCCGAAAAGTACAACGCGGAGGATATCAGACTCGGCGATATCACCGAGGTCAAGCCCTATAAGGACGGCTCAAAGTATGTGTATATCGAGGCTGTCGGTATCGCCGCGTTTGACCTCGATCAGACATACGCTCTGTCTGTCGGCGACATAACGATTGGCGAGTATTCGGCATTGTCCTATGTCAAGGACGTCCAGACCGACGACGACTCCGACGCAACTCTGGCTGATACGGTAACAGCGCTCTATCGCTACCACAAAGCGGCAAAAGCGTTCTTCGGCACCCCGTCGCCCGGTTCCGACGAGACCGATATCAGATGAGGCAGCTGACCGACACTGCAACAGCGCTCTACCGCAATAATGAAGCGGCAGTCGGGTGTTTCAACAATAATAATCAGAGAGTCGGTCAGTAATGAATGATTTCATTTGTGCGAATGGGTAAAAAAATGTGCGAATCGGTCATCAAAAAGGGCGATTTTGTGCGAATGAAATATTCGTATCGGACTAAACGTTAATGTCCAACGAACTCAATGATTCCTTTCTGATACATATAATACAGTCAAATAAGAATCATAAAAAACGACACAGATAAATATACTGTGTCGTTTTAAGCAGATAATAAGGTTTATATAACATTACGTAGTGCTTTAATAACTCCCCCGAGCAAAAGGCTCGAACAACCTACGACAACATCCTGCGGTTCTGCGACGACCCGGACGTTATCGACCCGATACGCTTCCTCAGGGCACGCGAGGTAGTGCACTACCAGCGCTTCGGTGAGAATCTGCGTCTGCTGACAGATAAGCTCGACAGCAAGAATTTTTACGCCTTCAACCCGTCCTTTGACAAGAAGTGTTTTAATAAAAACAAGTGATTCGGATAGCTGTTCCGGAAACGATAAAGCCTGCGATGCCGAGCCGCAGGCTTTATCCTTTGAGCTGTCTTAACCCGACAGTCCGTTCCGGCAGAAAAACAGCTCCACCGCTGTTGAGGCGATGGAGCTGCTTTTTGCTGTAAACCAAATAATATCATAACGCCGGTTCGGGATTTGTCTATTTGACCGGCAGTTCGTCTTCCTCGAGAGGACTTAACATGATAACGTCCTGCAATTGAAATCTGATAATCTCCAGCTCGGTACGTTCATACTTTTCTTTTATCATCGTGATCACCTTCCTCTACGGTTATTCATAGATGACGTTTGCGCCTGACTCGATGGTAACAGTATGCTCAGTGGTTTTCTGAGTTTTTGCATTGCTGTTCCTCCTATGTGTGTTTGCAAAGAGTACCTTATGATAAGGTGAATATATCACGGCGGCTGCCGCTCGTTTACGTTGTCAACTTTCGAAGCAAACACAAATCCGATATTATTATACTGCTAAAGTCCGTCTTGTGCAATAGATGATTTCATAAAGGAACATCTATATTCGAACACAAGCATAATCAGAAGCAGACCAACCCCTCGGTATGAAAGCAATATATCATAAAACATATATTGCCGATGAATTTAAAACATTCATTAGGTTGAGATTGCCACGGGCTAAAGCCCTCGCAATGACTATTTTTAATAAAAAGCAAAATCCGCCGGTGTTCAACCGACGGACGTTGTTTGATATTGAATCAGAAAGAGCGATTACGCATCCTGTTTTGCTTCCGCTGCGACCTCTGCGGACGTTTCATCCTCATTTTGCTGAGGCTCAGCGTCAGATCCCTCTGCGGTAAGCTGCTCTGCCCTTTCAGTGCGCGCTTTGCTATGTTTTTCCAGCCACGGAATAAAGCGTTCATCGTAGATGAAAGTCAAAATCGCTGTGACGGGGATCGCCAGCAGAATGCCGACAATGCCAAACAGATTGCCGCCTACCGTGATCGCGACCAGCGTCCAGACAGGAGCCAGACCGATGGAGCTGGAGAACAGTCGGGGCTTGATCACATAGGCGTCCAGAATCTGGATACCTACGGTAAAGATCAGGAACCATAACGCATAAGTGGGCTTGACCAGTACGAGCACCAGTGCGCCGATCGCGCCGCCGATGATCGGACCGAAGGTCGGGATCAGGTTCGTGATACCGACAACAAAGGAGACCAACGGTATATAAGGCATACCGAGGATCAGCATAAAGATCGCGTTGGAAATACCGATGATCAGCGCGTCGATGATATTGCAGCCGATATATTGGGTGAAGATATCGTGACAGCGATTCCAGAAGCTCGTGTTGCTCTCATACTGCTTGGGGGTAAAGATCGCCTTGCGCAGTCTGCGCAGTCCGGAGATCAGGAACTTCTTGCTGAACAGGATGTATACGGCGAGGATCACGCCGATCAGGATATTAAACAGAACAGCGCCGATGTTCTTGGTGGTGCTGAGGATGGATGACAGATTCTGTGACAGATGGTTGACAAAATCACCGAGCCAGTTTCTGACGGACGCCTCGATCGCGGACAGATCTATATGCAGACCTAAGCCGAGGGAGTTGATCTGATTGATCGTCTTTTCGATAGTGGCGTAGTAGTTGTCGGCGTTGTCCATCAGCATGGAGATACTGCTGATGAGGCTGGGGATCAGTGTGCCGATAAAGACCATCAGCAAAGCCAGCACCAGTATCAGCGCAATCACCGCCGAGAGAGTACGACGCAGACTCTCTTTTTTTACCTTAACAAAAACCTTGGTTTCAAAGAACTTGGCGACGGGATCAATGATGTAGGCGAGCACCAGACCGATGATGACCGGCGCCAACACCCTTGTGACGCCCTTGAAAAAGCCGGAGATCGAGTCGATGTTTGCAAAAACGATAAAGAGGATCGCCACCGCGCACAAGATACCTGCCGCGAGTGCAGCAAGCGCATAGATCGCCTTTCTGTTTTTGACTAATTGATTGATTTTCTTCATCTGAACATCTCCTGTTAAAATCTATATATTAAACGTATCACTTTTTTAACAATAAATCAATATCCTTTCCGCATATTTCGCGATTTTTCGATAGCAATCGTATGCAACAGATCCCTTTATGAAACGTCGTCGCAAGGATGACAGGAGATATGACCAGCCGTCTTGTGACGGCGACAGCATCTGTCAGGGCAGGCAGCACTTAGGCCAATCATGCGGGAACGGGCCGCTGACCTCGCAACTGATACCGTTTTCCCGAATCAGGCTTTGAAAAGCCTTTACATAATCGTCGTTTTCGAAGCCCTGTACCCAGGCGATACAGAATTTACCGCCCGCTGCATTCACTTCCAAAAACAGCTTGTTGTTCATGATCAAGGTGTATTCTTCATCGATATAGGGCTCAATGCTGCCCCATTCGGGATTGCCCACATAGCTGATGGTGTATGTCGGATTTGACGCCACAAGCTGATAGATCTGATGCATAAGGCGCTGCCGCTCTGCCTGATCTGCTGTGCTTCGTATCTGAGCAGAAATGCGCATAACGGAGTTATGCACATACCGCACGATATCCTCCTGACTCTGAACGATGATCTGACCGCGCGTCAAGGTGCCGAGCCGCTCCATATCCAAGCCTACCTTCGAAGGATTGTGCTTGATAAAAATGACATAGGAGTTGGTAAACCTGCTATGAGGACAACCAAGCGCGTTCCTCGCGTCGATGGCGATGCCTGCATAGATGTCCTTTTTGTTTTCGGGACACAGCTCTTGAAACATCTTTGCCATATAGACGGTCAAAAGCGTCAAAGGGCTGTTATCGCTTCCTTTTGATGACGCAAGGAATTCTTCCTCCGGTATCGTGACCTGATAAAGATATCCCTTCATTTCATCATCCACGGTCTCGGGAATCACGAAGGGATCTTCGACCGTGGTACGCATCGTTCCGTCCTCCCCGTCAACGAGGTTGAGCATCTTCACATCCTCGTCGGGCGAGATCGGAGAATCCGGCAGGATGATACCCTTGGGATCAAGTTGAACGCCGTATTTTTCGCTGATATAACAGTACAGCAGGGTTTTATAAAACCACATGGAACTCCTGCCGTCGGCGATCATATGATGAACGACGAGCTTCAGTCGTCTGCCCTCACACGCAGCCGCTACCCAATGGTAATTGACCGCTTCAGAGCCCAGCACGAGCTCCTCTGAAAAAGAATCCTTCACAACGATCGGAAGCTGATTTTCGATCTTGTCGTATCCGGTCTCTGTCCTGACGATACGAAACGCAAAGTAGGGATATCGCTTGATCGTTTTCTGCATGGCGTCATACATGACCGAGCAGTCGATCTCATCCTTTAACGTAAACAAAAACTGCATGATATTCGGTTTCTTGGGAGAACTGATGATCCCCGACAGATCCGCTTTATTCATAGCTGTACATCTCCTTTATTCTTTTTTTGAGCATTTGCCCGATATCAGATTCTATTATAACAGGATTGATCCTGTGCTTCAATAGGAAGAATCAAAATGCAGAGTAAAACCGGCATCAAACCGTCCTCTTAGTTTTTCTGCATTTTACTCTATCCATCCATATGATTTGGAAATATCCTGCGGAGTGCCGTCGCATTGGATCACATCCATATTCACTGAGGTTTTGCCGTATTTTTTCAGGATCACATCCTCTAAACCGTTGTCCCTGAAGCACTCGCGCATATCGCTGAGCAGCTTGCGCAGATACACCTGCTTCGTTGCGTCACCGCCCCAAAGCAGCGCGACGATCTCTCCGTTTGTGCAGTAGACTCCCTCTTTGTAGACGAGATATGCGAACAGCTCCTTCGTCGCCTTTCGCTTGAACTCAAGCGCTTTGCTGATCCGCTGTATGAATTCAACCAAATTGATCATCCCTCCGTCTTTTACCTGTCTCGTATCTCAGTATAGCATATTTTTCGGGAAATTCAATATTATGCTCAACTGCTAAACAGACGAAAGCATCAACAGATACGCTGATTCGACTTGTTTCCTTTATTGTTTTGTATTTCGCTTCGGAATATATTGTGATAAGAACAACTCCGGTCATAAAATTGATGATCTCAAGTTCGGTGCGTTCATACTTTTCTTTTTTCATCATTTTTACCATCCTATTCGGTTATTCGCAAATGACGTTTGCGTCGTCTTCGGCGTTTATCGTTTCGCCGTTGATGGTGATATTTTAGCAGCTGCCGGTATCATCATCCGAGCCGATCACCGCTGCCCACGCGGATTCCCTCTTCGAATTTACATAAGAAGAAAATGATAATCAATATAATGCAAACAACAGAAAAAGACCGATAATCAGATCCTGATAAAGGAATGATTATCGGTCTTTACTTTGTATAAACGCCTCAGCGCTTTGACGGATCGGCGTGCTTCAACCTGAGAACGATGACAAAAATACCGGAAACGATCAGCGCGATGATCGCAAACCACGCCATCGCTTCTCCGGTCCGGATCGGCAGACCGTCAGCTGCAGACTGAGTAGATGAGGGCTGTGCAGATGCCGCTGTCGGCTGAGCTGTCTCCGGTTCGATGCGGGCGACGACCTGTGTAGAGCCGCCGCTGCCGCTTTGGGCGCTGGATACAAGGGTGAAGGTGGTCAGAAACAGGCTGAGCAGCATGAAAAAGATACACATGCCCTTCAATATGCAGTTTTTCATACCGATAGCCTAAGGCTTTACCGCATAAAACGGTAAACGGTCATCAGATGTCTTCGATCGCGCTGAAGAATACCATATAGCCGCTGTAGTCGCCGGCGATATCAGCGATGTTCTCGCCGTAGAGCTGCTTCTGATGGAAACGGAGAGTACCCTCCAGAGTATCGCCCTCGTTCTTGAAGCCGGTCAGGAAATAGCCCTTGGTGAACATATTATCGGCATTGACCATGGTGGACAGATTTACGTTATCGCCTGTAGCTCTGTATACGTCATAGTTGAACTTGATAGACGCATTCTCTTTGTTGGCGATATAGAACTTCTGATCATCGTTGACGTTTGCATCCTGATCCTTAACGTAAACAGAGATCTGCTGAGTAGCGGGATCAAGACCGTCTATCTCGGTCGCTTCTACAAGATAGGTGACGTCTTTGTCATAGTCGCTTGCGTCATCGGGAGGGATGTTGAGCTCGCCGAAATCTACAACATCGGGGATGGTGATGATGTAGGAGACTTCTCCGGGCTCATTGCCGTTGATGTGGGCGGTTACCTCGGTTTTGCCGTTCGGATCGACGTCGGTGAGCTGAGCGGCTGAAACCGACACGACGAACATAGCTGTCATTAAGACGGCAAGCGCGATGGTGATGATTCTTTTTGCTTTCATGTTTTTACTTCCTTTCAAAATGATTTGATAATATTGTAAGGCTGAGCCTTAGTTAACGATTAGCGTAAAACCGGATTCGGCTGAGTTGAGGGGCGTGTTGTTCTCATCCAGCGCAACGCACCGGTAAATGACCTTTGCGTTATATGTGCCCTTTTCAAGAGTTTTGGTGAGAGGCACCTCGGTGAGGCCCTGACCGGGCTTCAACAGCTCGGATTCGTACAGTATCGTTCCGTCATCGAGCGCAAGACTAGCGAAGAATCCGACATTGTTGTCCTTCGGATTACCGACGCTGAGCTTCAGCGAGGTATCGCCGGCGTTCATCTCTGCCTTGGAATAGCCGGGTATCTGTGTTCCGCTTTTGGGAGAGGACGGCTCTTCGATACCGGGATCCCAGTTATCGGTGATCTGACCGACAACTCCGTTCGCCGGTTCTGTCTTGGGAGAGAAAACGCCGCTTAAGTACAGCGCCGCTGCCACCGCAACGATAATCACGATCACCGCTGCGATGATGATGACGGTACTCTTTTTGCTTTTTTCGTTATTGCTGTTCTCTTTCAACTTGCTTACTCCTTGATCACTCGAGCGCCGGATATTCGCCGATCGGATACTGAACGGTCATCCCGGCAAGATAACGCTGGATCAGCGTAGCGTCGATGATGGTGATGTCTCCGTCGCCGTCAACATCGGCACGAGCCGCAAAACCTTCCGGTATATCCGGGCTGATGGGGTATTCTGCATCAAAGCGCTGGATGATCGACGCGTCGATGATATCGACTTCACCGTTGCCGTCTGCGTCACCGAGCAGATAAGAAGTCGTAAGCGCCGTGGCGAACGCTCTCGCCTCACCTAAGGTGAATACAGCGCTGCCTTCGCCGATACTGTCGGGAGCGATCCTGCCGATAGTGCCGTCGTCGTTCTGCACAAGCAGGACGAGGCGTTTTGCTTCTTCCGAGGAGCTTGATACGGTGAGCTGTAAGCCGCCGGACGTCCAGAGCTCGGCGGGGATATAACTGCCCTTTGCATCTGTCGTATTGATCGTGAATGCAGAGATGATCTCATCCTCAGCCGCAAACAAGTTGTACAGATCGCTCTCTTCGGAAAGATGAGCGGCGGTCGCTCTGAGGTCGTCGTGCATCGCGCCTGATAAGGTCGTGGATTTGTTCAGATATATAGTTCTTTCGTTGAGGTAATTGCCCCTGATGGTCGGGAAGCCCTGGTTGAAGTAGCTGTTTTGGAACTTTGTCCGTACCCATGTTACCGTGTCGTCGGTCACGTTGTTGAGCGTATCGACGAATTTAGCCGTCTTCATATCGGAGTTCTTCACAAGACCCGATGTGTCGCTGAGCTGAACGGAAGAAGAGCTGCCGACTGCAGGAACGCTGTTGTAGTCGGAGTAGAAGACGTCCCTGATCGCTGCGGAGCTGTTGACGCCGGCTACCATGCCGTAAGCGGTGCTGTCACCGCAGGAGGGCTTGCCGGAGTTGTAGGAGCTGTGGATCTTGCCCTTGTTCTCCCCTGCGATACCGCCGGACTGCCTGCAGTTTATAGAGGTGGAGCCCACAGCGCCGTTGTTGGCGGATCCGTAGATCTTGCCCTCGTTGAGCGCGGTGATGCCGCCGCTGTATACGCCTTCTATGACCGCACCGTTGCGCGAGCCTGTGATCTCGCCCTTATTGACCGCCGCGATACCGCCGCAGTAATTTCCGAAAATATATGAGTTATATTCGGCGGGATTGACTTTATTGCCGTTCGGAAGGGTGACGCTCGTATTGCCCGAGAGATTGATACCGCTCGTGCAGTGGTCTATAGTACCCTCGCTGATCGCCGCGATACCGCCTGCATACTGTGCAGGGCTGACGCTGCGGCAGTCGAAAACCATGAGGTCTTTGACGACGCCGTCCTTGCCGATATACTCAAACAGACCGGCATTGTTATCATTGTACAGATTCAGGCCGATGATGCAGTAGCCCTTGCCGTCAAAGGTGCCGTTATAGGGCTTATCCTCGGTACCGATACCTACGGTCCACTGCGAGTCCTCGGGCGCGAGAATGTTGTTCTCCAGATAGGCATTGGCGTTGGTCTCGCCGTTATTTACGAGCTGAGCAAATTCGCAGAGCTCATCATAGGTGCGGATGCCGTGGGTAGAGGGATCTCCCTGAGTCGGAGCTTCTGTGGGAGCCTCGGTGGGTGCCTCGGTAGGAGCCTCTGTGGGAGCTTCGGTCGGAGCTTCTGTAGGTGCCTCAGTTGGCGCTTCTGTAGGTGCTTCTGTGGGAGCTTCTGTGGGCGCCTCTGTAGGTGCTTCTGTAGGTGCTTCTGTAGGTGCTTCTGTGGGAGCTTCTGTAGGTGCTTCTGTAGGAGCTTCGGTCGGCGCTTCTGTGGGAGCTTCTGTCGGTGCTTCTGTGGGAGCTTCTGTGGGAGCTTCTGTCGGTGCCTCTGTGGGAGCTTCGGTCGGCGCTTCTGTAGGAGCCTCTGTGGGTGCTTCTGTCGGGGCTTCGGGGGGATAATTGGAATAGCGGCTCTCGCTCTCTATGAGATAAACCGTGCCGTGATCGTTTTCAAAAACAGGATATTCGTCAACGGGCTCGCCGTTGTCAAGATTCTGATACCATACCTGTGTTCCGTCGGTCACGCGCTTGTTCAGGACATAGGTGAGCATACCGCTCGTGATATCTTTGTACATCACCTCGCTCGCGCCCAGTCCGCTCATACTGTTTCTGCCGAAGGGGGGCTGACCCACAGACTTATAATAGTTATTGGTGATGTTTGTCGGTGTTGCGTTTTTGACGAGACCGATGATCACGCCTGCGTTATTTGATGAGTATGGGGTTTCTAATTGGCCGGCAAAATAACTGTCGCTGATGGTCGGGCCGGTGTTGTTTAGATAGCCGAGTATTCCGCCCAGTATCATGTCCGTTGTGTAGCATCTCAAGTCTCCGAGGCAGCAGCAGTTGCTGATGCGCGCGCCGCCGTTGCTGTAGCCGACGATGCCGCCGATACAGTCGGTAGAGTGCAGGATACCGATATTACCGGAAAACATACAGCGGTTGACGATGGTTTCGTTATTCTGGATCGTTCCGGCAATACCGCCGACATGCTTGAGCTCGTAGTATTTGGAACCGTCGTAGTTATCTATAGTGACGTCGCAGTAAATGTGCTCCAGCGTACAGCCGTCGGCAAAGCCTACGATACCGCCGATGCTGTCCGCGTTCGCGATGATATTGATCA
Source organism: uncultured Eubacteriales bacterium (assembly GCA_900319615.1). Classification (GTDB taxonomy): domain Bacteria; phylum Bacillota; class Clostridia; order Oscillospirales; family Acutalibacteraceae; genus Ruminococcoides. Next base: position 2,658 of record ONPE01000026.1, on the reverse strand, counting down.
CACCGTCCACCTTCAGGTCACGGATGGTGCCGGACGCGGTACCGAACAGACCGTAGTTCGAGCTTGTGCCTGTCATCTCGAGGTTGGAGATGGTGTGGTTGCCGCCCTCAAAGAAGCCTGTGTAGGTTTTGCCGAAGCCGATGGGGGTGAGCTTGTTCTCGTAGCCCGTCATATCTATATCGGCGGTCACGATACCGTTGACGTCGGTCTGACCGGAGTTGACGAGGTTGGAGAAGTCGATCAGCTCCTGTGCGTTGCTGATATATTTGAAGGTGCCGTTGTCAAGCTCTATGGTCGACGCGGAGTAAGGCGCGGGATAATTAATCGTATAGTAGCCGTCGTCGTCGGGGGTCATCCTCGAAAGGTCGCCGGGCTCAACGAGGACGGTCTCTGTCACCGTGCCCTTGTTCTCGAAGACATCGCTGTTGCGGATGACCTTGACCGATCTGAAAAATCTGTCGGGTTTGAAGCGGATGGTCATTTTGCCGCCGCTTTCGGTATATTTTGTTTCGTCGATACCGACGCTCTTGCCGTCGGCAAATTCGACCCGGATATCGCCGCTGTCCGGATTTGTGATCTTCACCGTGACATTCTGGCTGTAGATCGGGTGATTGTTGGCGAGAACGGCGGTATAGGTCTCGGATTTGTTGCCCTGCGCGTGCTCAAGACCTATCTCGTCCTTGTCGTGCTCGTTGCGTATCTGCAATACATCATTGTTCGGGAAGCTGGCGGTACCGTCTACTCCCTTGATATGCGCCCAGCCGACGTTCACGGAGTTCCACTTGTCGTACCAGTACATCGACGAGATCAGCCAGCTCTTGTTCGCGCCCGGGTTGGTATCGCCGTCGGGCAGATACTTATCTTCAAAGCCACCCAGATAGCTGTCTACCGTGCAGCCCTTTGCCTTAAAATAGTTGGTGCTGAAGAAGGCGTCGATGTTGGAGCAGTCATAGTCATGGATGCCCTGGAAGTGGTTGACGCCGTCGGTCATGTTTTTGCAGAGGTTGAGGTAATCGCAGGACGGCGTATGGATATCGGGGTTCAATGCGTCTGCCACGCCTATTACGACGTCGTGCTCCAGATTCTTGATATAAAGCGCGTCGGTGCCGCTGAACTGCTCGGGATCGAGGATGTAGAACACCTTGTTGCCGGCGGCGGTATGCGTCATGACCTTCTTGAAAAGCATATAGCTCTTGGTGTACTTTGCCGACGATTTGTTGGAGCCGTCCCTGATGCCGGAGATCGAGCTGGTATTGCCGACGTTGCATATCTCCTTGTAGAAGTCATGGCTGGACTCGTAGCCTTCGACCGAGAGCTTGATCGTCCCGGCGTCCTCGGGCTTCATGTAATCGTCGAGCGAGATATACAAGCTGCCGTTCAGCGCGACGTTCATCGATTTGTCGAGCATTGCGGCGATCTTCGCGTTTGAGCCGGAAACACTGTCGTTCATCAGAACTTCGTAAAAGTATTTCTGCGCATTCTGATTGGCGGCGTATTCTATGCTATCGACGCCGTAAGCCGGACTGTTCTTAAGGTACTCTCCCTGCTGGAAAAGGTACTCGTTGTAGAGCATCTCCGCTTGGATCAAATACATGATCTGCTTTTCCATCATGCTGTGTACATAAGGATACTGCTGGTGGCTGAATGGATACGCGAGATAAGCGTACTTGGCGGCGCACTGCGCTACCGAGGTGCTCGGATCGGAATAATCGAGCTTCGACGCCAGATCGTGGATCAGCGACTCGAACGCGTCGATGATGGTAGAGTCGGTGAAGATCTGTTCCTTGACCGCGTCCTCGCTCTGATTGGTGTCGATGCCGGTTTTGCTCATCCTGCGGATCTCATACATCAGACTCCTCAGATCCGTCTCGGCGGTACCGGTCTGATGGACGCCGTTCCACATATATGTATAGTATTGATCAAAAGCCTGATCCGCATTGTATGCAGACAGAACGTCGTCTACATCGCTTGACCACTGATTGGATAAAGCCGTTTTCGCATTGTTGACAAAATCATCGGCGATCATTCCCGAGATTGCGGAGTCGCCGCTCGTGATTTGACCTTCGACATAGGTCAGCTCTGTGAGAATCTCCTCACAAAGCTCCTGCGTCTTTTCCGCAGCGACCTCTGAGGCGTCCTTGAATACCCAGTCGTTGATAAACGAGAAGGCTTCTTCGACATCCTCGTTGCCTGTTGCTTCACCCAGAGCGTCTACCGCCTCGCTGGCGACGCGCATACCGGTGTCAAGCAGCTTTTCGATCGCGAAATCTGCAATCACGTTTGCGGAGGTGCTCACCGTTCCTATCGTTATCACGGGAACGATCAGGCACAACACCAGCAAAACGGAGATAAAACGTTTCGATGATCGTTTAAACATAAATACACTTCCTTTGTATATTATTTCATGCTATATTATACTAAAATCCAGTTGATTTATCAAGTCTTATATAACTATTTTACAATAATGATTCGGATAGCTGTATAGAAAAGGACAAAGCCTGCGACGCTGAGCCACATATAGCTCTGGACAATATCCGTCAGCGACTCGATACGATGTACAAAGGCACGCTGACGATCACACCGCGCGACGGCGGCGGTACGACGGCAAAGGTATTTATCCCGCAAGAAGCGAAAAGCATTGACTTTACAGAGTCATAA
>ONPE01000231.1 GCA_900319615.1 uncultured Eubacteriales bacterium | reverse complement strand
AAGTTCTTATAATAGGTAAATTATACTGTTAAACAGAGCACTGCGCGTTCGCGTTTTTTCATTCATAAGCGCAGTTGATTTTTTATCACTCTTATTCATCGCTTCGCATGAATATACAAGCAATCGCTCAAACGGATCCACGGCAAAGGAGATGATCCTTATGACAATCAGCAAAACGAAAAAAAGTATAACTAAAACGGTCGCGCTCATCATGATGATGGTGATGTTGATGACGTCGATTTTCTCGGTTTCGATCATCGACGGATATGCAAAATCATACTACACCGTTCGCATCAACTATCTCTATGCCAACGGTACGCCTATCCACGACCCCTATATCGCTACCTTCTCCAACGATGAAGCGACGCCCGCTGATTACGACGTGACCAACCCGGTCATCGACGGCTTTGACCCGATGATGCTCAACGATCCCGCGAACGACCCCGCCGAACTGCCTACGGGCGGTACCTTGGCGGAAAAGACGCACGTCGTATTCGACTCGAACAGAGATATAGAATACAACGTCTATTACGTCGCGGGTCTGACCCATTACGCGGCGCGTTACTATCTGCAGAACATCTACGACGATCTGTATACGCTCGACCGTCCGAGGACCGAAGCGAACACCAACCGCCTCGGCAAGACCGGCACCACTCCCGACGACCTCGAGGCTGAAGTGATCCCCGGCTTTACCAGTCTGTTCCATGAGCCGGACGCGATCGCGGCGGACGGCTCCACCGTCTTCCGCGTCTACTATGACCGCAACTACTATTCCGTCAACTTTGACCTCGGCGAGGGCGGCTGCGGCGTAGAGCCCGTTTACGCAAAGTACGAGTCTGTTTATCGTATCGATGAGCCGACAAGAATGGGCTATACCTTCCTCGGCTGGGCGCGCACCAACGCCGATTCATCCGACGGAGAGAACGCCTCAGGAAGAAGAGGCGCCAGGAGCGCGGGAGATTCCGATTGGGTATACATCCACCCCGACACAGTCGTGGATGACGACGGAAACTATTACCGCAACTCTACGGACTTCGAGAACGGTATTACCTGTGACCTTGAGGACGTAACCGTGACCGAAGCATGGGCGACCGCCACCGAAAACCTCATCCATTTTGAAGGAACTCAGCAAGTTCCCGCGATGAACACCTATTATAAAGCGATATGGTCAGCGGGTACGAGCAGTTTATCGGTCGTTTTCTGGGTTGAGAACGCAAACAGTGAGCTTACCAACACCGCCGCCGACTTCATAAAGCCGAACGGCGATCCTATGACCAAAGATGAGATCCGCGCTAAGATCTCCGAGAACTATTCCGCTCTCTGTATCAGAGATATCTATAACATCAAGAGGAACGGCACTTATACTCCTGTCGTATCCGGTATGACGATCGATGCGAATACAATCGTACGTACCCGTGCGTTCAGAGCTGTGCAGGAGGGCGTCGTTTCGTCTGATTCCGAAGCCCGTGAGATCGCGATCACGGATCTGTTCAGCTACAGCCTCGGCTACGCCGATCCTGCGAACCCCTTCAACGAAGATCCCGATCCCACCGATCCCAACTATGATCCCGACGCGATCGTTTATAAGAAGGACCCCGACGGACATATCATCGACTTCAACGATATCAGTGAGGGCACCAGTAAAGAGCTGAACGGAGCCGGGGACTTCTTCGAGATGAACACGTCCGCCAACAGCTACGAGCCGCTGCTCATCAGCGACACCGAGATAACGGTACGCGGCGACGGCACCTCTCGCTTCAACGTCTTTTACAGAAGGAAGACCTTCAACTTGAAGTTCTATTATGCCCGTCAGGGGTACACAAACGGTGTGCTTGACCCGAACAAGATCAGCCTGACGAATTCTACCAAGGCATTTAACAATAAATCAACTGAAAAAGAATATCTGAAAACAACCAGTAAGAATGTGCTGGAAGCGATAGCCATGGGTTCGTGGAAGCCGAATTTAGCTGACAGTCTGCCTCAGGTCAAGGCTGAATACAAGCAGCGTGTGACCGAGGGATATGACGATTTTACAGATAGCCACTACAATGGTTATTACCGATACTATTACTATCAGCTGCAGGCGAAATACAACGAACCGCTGAAGGATAAATGGCTGATCGACGCGCTCGATACGGTACACAGGAAGGGCTCGGCTGAAGCGGAATTATGTTATCCGGGCAGTATCGCGACTGAGTATTATAACAAATATTACCAAGATCGTTCTTCATCAGGTAACTTTACCGTCAAGGGCATTTATGAAAAGCTCGACAAGGGTATTTTGTTCACAGACAGCGCCCGCGCCACGATGAAGCAG
>ONPE01000061.1 GCA_900319615.1 uncultured Eubacteriales bacterium | reverse complement strand
CGCCTAAGGGATAGTAGGGCAGCATATCGCTCTCTATCCACTCCAGAGCCTGCTTGGGAGTCATACCCCAGTTGGTCGGACAGGAGGACACGACCTCTACGAGAGAGAAGCCCTTGCCGTCGATCTGGTTCTGGAAAGCCTTTTTGATAGCTTTTTTGGCGTTGCGAACATTTTTGACGTTGTTTACGGTGACGCGCTCGAGATACTCGGGGCCTACGAGCTCAGAGAGCATCTCGCACACCTTGATCGGATAGCCGCACAGCTTGGGATCTCTGCCGTAGGGAGAGGTCTGGGTGACCTGACCCACAAGAGAGGTCGGAGCCATCTGACCGCCGGTCATGCCGTAGATCGCGTTGTTGATGAAGATAACGGTGATGTTCTCGTTACGCGCGGCGGCATGGACTGTCTCAGCCATACCGATGGAGGCAAGGTCGCCGTCGCCCTGATAGGTGAATACGATGTTATGCTCGCGACAGCCGGGGCTCTGCCGTGGGCAGCCTCGATCATATCGCAGTTGAAGTAGTTGTATGCCATAACGGAGCAGCCGACGGGAGCGATACCGATGGTATTGCCCTCGATGCCGAGCTCGTCGATGACCTCGGCTACCAGACGGTGGACAATACCGTGGGTGCAGCCGGGGCAGTAATGCAGCGGCACGTCGATAAGAGCATGCGGTTTTTCAAATACAGCCATTACTTGATACCTCCGTTGATTTCTTTGATTGCGTTCAGCACCTGTTCCGGATCGGGGATCATACCGCCTGCGCGGTTGCACAGGGTAACGGGACGCTTAGACTCGATGGCGAGCTGTACGTCCTCGATCATCTGACCCATGTTCAGCTCTACGGACAGGAATGCCTGAGCGTGCTCAGCCGCCTTCTTGAAGGGAGCCTTCGGGAACGGCCAGAGGGTGATCGGACGGATCAGACCGACCTTGATGCCGAGCTTGCGCGCTTCGTCGACAGCGTTCTTGCTGACGCGAGCCGCGATACCGAACGCCGCTACGATGATGTCTGCGTCGTCGGTCAAATATTCTTCATACATGGTCTCGTTCTCTTCGATGACCTTATAGCGGTCGTAACGCGCGAAGTTGAGCTGCTCGAGCTCCTCGGGAACGAGAGAGAGTGAGTTGACGATATTGTGCTCGCGAGCCATCTTGGTGCCGTTGGTAGCCCAAGGCTTCTCGGGAGCCTCCTTGACCTCGAGGTCGTCGATGGATACGGGCTCCATCATCTGACCCATCGTGCCGTCAGCAAGGATCATAGCGGTCATGCGGTAGGTATCGGCAAGCTCAAAGCCCTTGACGGTGAGCTCAGCCATCTCCTGTACGGAAGCCGGAGCGAGGACGATCATATGATAGTCGCCGTGGCCGCCGCCGCGTGTAGACTGGAAGTAGTCGGACTGGGAGGGCTGGATGCCGCCGAGTCCGGGGCCGCCGCGCTGTACGTTGACGATCAGGGACGGCAGGTCGGAGCCTGCGAGGTAGGACAAGCCCTCGCCCTTAAGGGATACGCCGGGAGAGGATGAAGAGGTCATGACTCTCTTGCCTGCGCTTGCTACGCCGTAAACCATATTGATAGCCGCGATCTCAGACTCAGCCTGCAGGAAGGTACCGCCGATCTTGGGCATGACCTTTGCCATATAAGCCGCGATCTCGGTCTGAGGGGTGATCGGATAACCGAAGTAATGCATACAGCCTGCCTTGATAGCGGCTGCGGCGATAGCTTCGTTACCCTTCATCAAAATCTTATCTGCCATATCGCTTCATCACCTTTCTACCTTGATAATACAGTCGGGGCACATCATGTAGCAGGACGCGCAGCCGATACACTGTTCCATATCGGTGCATTCTACCGGATGATGACCCTTTTTGTTGATCTTGTCTGTGGCGATACGCAGGATACCCTTGGGGCACGCGTCCACACACAGAGCGCAACCTTTACAGTTGTCGGTCTTGAATGTCAGTTTTGCCATATACATTTTCCCTTCTTTATAATAAATGATTGGATCATTGTAGGCGGATTAGATATTTATATGTCATTGCGACCGTGGCGATCACCCTGTCGTAAATATCGTTTTGAGCAATAGAAATAAACTGCTCCTCATTGTGGGATTGCCACGCCCTAAAGGGCTCGCAATGACAGCTAATCTTATATAGGCTTCTTTTGCAGCTTCAGGCTGAACAACGGGCTGATCTTATCCTTCAGCTCGTCGTACAGGCTCTCTTCAACTGTGGTGAGTACGACCGGTAAGCCCGATAGCTTTGAAACTTTCTCTACGTAGCTTATGGAGCCGAGAACATCCTCCGTTGTCGTCTCCCCTGCCAGATTCGAGTTGTTGATGATACCGGTGAACGGTATACCGCACGCCGCCTCTATCTCACGCATGACCTCGATCGTCGAGGGCGCGTCCGGAGTAAGGGGGCGGAATTTGTTTACGACCATAAGCATCTCATAGTCGTTCTCTTCAAGTATAGCAGGTCTGAGGCGACCCAGAGCGTAGGCTCCCCTGTCGTCGCCGCCGATGTCCATGATAACGCTGAGGCTCTTGTCGTCGGTGATGGCGTAGAGATCGGCAGGCATGGACGGGAGGTCGACGTTCGACGAGGCGAAATCCGAGCAGATAAGCCGGATGTTTTTATCGCGGAACTCCTGTTCGCTGTCCTTGGAGCGGAAGTACGGGTTGACGATATCGAGGTCGGCTATGGCGATGTTATCACGCTGAGAAGCGAGGTCAAAAGCCATATTGACCGCGATGTTGGTCTTGCCCGAGCCGTAATGACCGCAGAGTATGGTTAATCTTTTATAGTTCACAGTAAGCCTCCTTTCGTCGGCATACTTATCAATAATTGAAAGTTGAAAACGGATAATTTCGGGACACTTGCTCCGGATGAAAAAACTTTCCGCTTTTCGTTTTCCGTTTACAGCAGGTTCCTCTGTATCTTGCCGCTGGTGGTCTTGGGCAGACTGTCGCGGAAGACTACGATACGCGGATACTTATACGGCGCGGTGTGCGTCTTGACGTAATCCTGTATCTCCTTCTTGAGCTCGTCGGTGCCCTCGGTACCCTTGACAAGCACGATGGACGCCTTGACCACCTGACCTCTAACGGGGTCGGGAGCCGGCGATACGCCGCACTCGAGGACGTAGGGCAGCTCCATGATGACAGACTCGATCTCAAACGGGCCGATACGGTAGCCGGAGCTCTTGATAACGTCGTCGGCTCTGCCGACATACCAGAAGAAGCCGTCCTCATCACGCCATGCAAGGTCGCCGGTGTGATAGTAGCCGTTGCGCCAGTTCTTGCGCGTAGCGTCGACGTCGTTGTAGTAGTACAGCGCGAGTCCGCAGGGCATCTTGTCGGCGATATTGATGACGATCTCGCCGGGCTCGCCGTCGGGGACGTCGTTGCCGTCCTTGTCGATAAGGTGGATATCATAGATCGGAGAGGGCTTGCCCATAGAGCCGATCTTATGCGGAGCGCCGATCATGTTGCAGACGATAACGGCGGTCTCGGTCTGACCGAAGCCCTCCATTATCTGCAGACCCGTCAGTTCCTCGAAGCGGTTATATACCTCGGGGTTGAGCGCCTCGCCGGCGGTGGTCATGCGCTTGACGGAGGAGAAATCGTACTTGCTGATATCCTCCTTTATCATCATACGTAGCATCGTAGGCGGCGCGCAGAATGTGGTGATGTGATATTTCGCGAACATCGGCAGGATGTCGTCGGCATGGAAGCGGTCAAAGTCGTATACGAACATCGGAGCCTCGCACAGCCACTGGCCGTAGAGCTTGCCCCATGCAGCCTTTGCCCAGCCGGTGTCGGATATGGTGAAGTGCAGTCCGTCGGGATCGACGTTGTGCCAGAAATGAGCGGTCATGAAGTGACCCAGCGCCAGCTTGTAGCTGTGGGCGGCGATCTTCGGATAACCGGAGGTGCCGGAGGTGAAGTACATCAGCATGATGTCATCGCCGCAGGGCGTGTGCTCGGTGCGCTCGAAGTGGGACGAGAAGAGCTTGTACTCTTCGTCAAAGTTCCTCCAGCCCTCGCGCACGCCGTTGACCATGATGCGCTTGAGCTGCGGATAGTTCTCCATCGCCTTCTCTACCTCTGAAGCCGAGTACCCGTCGCCGGTGCAGATGATAGCGCTGACTCCGGCAGCCTTGAAGCGGTACTCGAGGTCGTGAGACTGCAGCTGATTAGTCGCCGGTATCGCGATGGCGCCAAGCTTGTGCAGGCCGACGATGGCGAACCAGAACTGATAGTGACGCTTCAATATAAGCATTACGCGGTCGCCCTTGCGGATGCCGAGGCTCTTGAAGTAGTTCGCGCACTGGCAGGACGCGTGGCGAATATCGGTGAAAGTAAAGCGGTGCTCCGTTTTGTCGTTGGCGACATGGATCATCGCGAGCTTATCGGGATCTTTGTATGAGATGGCGTCGATGACGTCATAACCGAAGTTGAATTTATCCTCGTTCTTGAAGGTGACCTTGGTGGGAGTGCCGTTCTCGTTGACCTCGTAGTCGACGAACTTCTTCCAAACGCGCTCCTTGGTATCGGTGTTCTCCACCTTTGCGGTGGCGATAGCCTTGGTCTTGGTGAGCTCGGGGATGGGCTCGCCCTTGGGATTGAGGACGATAGCGTAGAAAACGCAGTCCTGACCGCCGACAGCGATCATACCGTGGGGAGTGTTACTGTCGAGATAGATGGACCTGTACAAGCAGCTGACCCTCCACGACGAGGTCGAGCTCCTGACCGTCGTGCGTGGTCAGCTCGATCTCCTTCTCCTGAGCCTCGGGGTTGAACTTGCTCTTGACGTACAGCGGCTCGGCTATACGGTTCTGGAACGCGTACGCGAGGTTGTAGTAGGTCATGCCGTGAGCCTGAGATACCTTCTGCCCCGCTCCCTTTCGGGTAACGGTGTAGGATTTCAGGTTCGGGGAGATGCCCTCGATGATATCGGTAACGTTAACGTTGAGCGCCTGAGCGCAGCGGTAGATGAACGCGAAGTTCAGATCCTTAAGACCCGACTCGCACGCCTCATACTCAGCCTGAGTGACGTCGGTATACGCCGCCATCTCGGCAACGGTCTTGCCCTCCAATTCGCGAAGCTCGCGGATACGGGACGCCATCTCCCTTATCTTGATGTCTAAAGCAGCAGTTTTATAATCCATAATCATACCTCACCTTTCGTTTTTCCGGCGGGGAGTACGTTTTGCGGATATAATCAAAAACGCTCATCCCAAAGCCGTGACTTTGAGACGAGCGCATAACACCCGCGGTACCACTCAAATTGCAGGCTGATATCTCAGCTCTGCCACTCTCAGGGTCTTATACATGGTATATAACCCCCAGACATTTACGCAGTCATAACGGAGGAGGTCTAATCACGGAAAATATCCGCTTTCTTCTCCCCGGCTCGGAAGCTACAAACACGGTAACCGTCACGGGAGCTCGCACCTACCGCTCCTTCTCTGAGTGACGAGGGAACCGCGCCCTCTTCGTCATAGCCTTTAACTCGTCTTATAATATCACACTATTCGTCGTTTGTCAACAATTAATATAATCAGGCTTCCCCTTGAGGGGAAGCTGTCACCGCAAGGTGACTGATGAGGTGTTTATCGCTCACGTAATAGAGAGAATTTGTCGATAATCTCTTTTGTGTGCATATAACACCTCATCCGACCGATTTGCCCCGGTCGGCAAATCGGCCACCTTCCCCTCAAGGGGAAGGCTATTTACAGCTTGTTTCTCTGGATCTTGCCGCTGATGGTCTTGGGCAGGCTCTCTTTGAATACCACGATACGCGGATACTTGTACGGAGCCGTATGCTGCTTGACATAATCCTGTATCTCTTTTTTGAGAGCGTCCGAGCCCTCGGTGCCCTTTACAAGCACGATGGACGCCTTGACGACCTGACCGCGTACCTCGTCGGGAGCGGCGCTTACGCCGCACTCGAGCACATAGGGCAGCTCCATGATGACGGACTCGATCTCAAACGGGCCGATACGGTAGCCGGAGCTCTTGATGACGTCGTCGGTACGTCCGACATACCAGAAGTAGCCGTCCTCGTCGCGCCAAGCAGTATCGCCGGTGTGATACATACCGTCATGCCATGCGTCACGGGTAGCCTCTTCGTTGCCATAGTAGCCCTTGAACAGGCCGCAGGGCACACGCTTGTCTGTGCGGATGATGATCTCGCCGGGCTCGCCGTCGGGGACGGGGTTGCCGTCGGGGTCTACGATATCAATATCATATCCGGGGATAGGCTTGCCCATCGAGCCGAGCTTAGGCACTGTGCCGAAGAGATTGCCGATGGTGAGGGTTGTCTCGGTCTGACCGAAGCCCTCCATGATCCTAAGTCCCGTAGCCTTGCGGAACTGGCGCCATACCTCGGGGTTGAGCGCCTCGCCGGCTGTAGTCATATGGGTGATGCTGGACAGATCAAACCTGCTCAGATCCTCCTTTATCATCATGCGCAGCATCGTAGGAGGCGCGCAGAAGGTGGTGATGTGATACTTTGCGAACATCGGCAGGATATCGTCTGCATGGAAGCGGTCGAAGTCGTAGGTGAACACAGCGCCCTCGCTGAGCCACTGACCGTAGAGCTTGCCCCACAGAGCCTTGCCCCAGCCGGTGTCGGAGATGGTAAAGTGCAGGCCGTCGGGGTCAACGCCGTGCCAGTACTTGGCGGTGACATAGTGACCCAGAGCGTACTTATAGCTGTGGTCGGCGATCTTCGGGTATCCGGTGGTGCCGGAGGTGAAGAACATGACCATCGTATCATTGCCGCAGGGAGTTTCGGTGGTGCGGTAGAAGTGGGTCGAGAACATCTCAAACTCGTCGTCGAAGCTGTTCCAGCCATCTCTTGTGCCACCGACAAGGATCTTCCTGACCAGCGTGGGAGAGGTCTTCTGCGCCTCGTCGACCGAATCTGCTACCGAGCCGTCGGCTGTAGCCACGATAGCGGAGACGCCGGCAGAGTTGAAGCGGTACTCGAAGTCGTGGGCAAGCAGCTGATTTGTAGCCGGGATAGCGATAGCGCCGAGCTTGTGCAGGGCGAGCATGGAGAACCAGAACTGATAGTGGCGCTTGAGCACCAGCATTACGCGGTCGCCCTTCTTGATGCCGAGGCTCTTGAAGTAGTTGGCGGTCTGGTTCGATCTGCGCTTCATGTCGTTGAAGGTGAAGCGGCGCTCGTTCTTATACTTATCTATATGCAGCATGGCGAGCTTATCGGGAGTGTTGTTCGCGATAGCGTCCACGCAGTCGAAGGCAAAGTTGAACTTATCCTCGTTCTTGAAGTTGATCGCCTTAAGGCAGCCGTTCTCGTCCTCGAGAGTACGGACGAACTGTGAAGCGATAGCGGATTTTTTCGCGACATGAGCCTTCATGACGTCGTCGTCGGTCTCCTCGAGCTCCTTCTCACCCGGGAGGATGACAGCGATGAACCTTACATCCTCACCGCCGATGGCGATCATGCCGTGAGGCGTGGAGGAATTGTAGTAGATGCTGTCGCCCGCCTGGAGCTCCTCGAAGTTGTTGCCGATCTGTATCTTCATCTTGCCGGAGATAATGTAGTCAAACTCCTGACCTGCATGCTTGGTCAGATGGATAGGCTTGTTCAGCAGGGACTCATTGTAGTCGTATTTGCAGAAGTAGGGCTCGGCGATCTTGTTCTTGAACATAGGAGCCACGTTGACGATGGAGATGCCCTCCTCCTCAGCGGTCTGTCTGCCGCCGCCGCGACGGGTCACGGCGTAGCTCTTGAGCCTTGCAGACTCGCCCTCGAGGATGTCGGTAATGCCTAAGCCGAACGCAAGGGCACACTTGTGTATAAAGGTAAAGGGAAAGTCTACGGTGCCGTTCTCATAGGCACGGTACTCATCCGGCGTTACCTCGGTCTTTTCAGCCATTTCCTCAACGGTGAAACCGCTGATCTCGCGCATCTCCCGGATGCGCTTCGCGACCTCTGCCAACTTTTCGTTATCAACTACTGACATGGTTTTTTCCTCCGAATCATTTATATTAAGTATTTGCTTACATCTATAAAGAGTGATGACCGGTGAGATCACAACAGAGTGAAAATAAAATCCCGATCTGATCTTTCCCGTGCTCTGCGAATAATAAAAAAACACCCGTCTCACATTGAGACGAGTGTGAAAATCACATCCGCGGTACCACTCAACTTGCAGAATAATCTGCCGCTCTTCGGGATCCAACAATCCCTATGCCTTTACGCAGCAATCACGGGAGGTATCTACTGAGAATGATCTGTTCGGGCCTCCGGCTCGGAAGGGATGGGTACTCAGGTCTGCTTTGTCGGCTCACACCAGCCGCCGACTCTCTGAAAAAGCTCAGCCTTGACCGTCTTCGTCACAGCCTTTAGTTCAGTTTTCTTAACTCACATTTTAGCACAAAACGCCGAAAAGTCAATACTGTCATTTTGACGGTATTGTTAATAAGTTGTCAATATATTTTAGCTATTATTTTTATCTGTCTTTCTGTTGCTGAGGAAATAGTTGAGTATCGCCATCGAGATGATTACAGCATAGCCGACGATGCTCCACTTATCAGGCGCCTGACTGAACACGATCAGGCTCAGAAGCGAGGCAAAGATTATCTGGCTGAAATCGTAGACAGATATCTCCTTTGCAGGCGCGTAGGTATATGCCGCGGTGATCGAGAACTGCGCCAGCGCCGCGCATACTCCCGCCGACAACAGATATACCCACTGCAGCGCACTCATCGGGACATATCCGATTATCATGATCGGTGTGACGATAAGTGTCGACGCAGCCGAGAAGAAGAAAACGATGAAGGGGTTGCTCTCCCCCATCAGCCCGAGCTTCCTCACGCAGCCGTAAGCGGCGCCCGCCATCACTCCGCCCATAAAGCCGACAAGCGCCGGTATGAACGCCGCGTTGGAAAAGCTCGGCTTTATAACGAACAGCGTGCCGAACAAAGCGCCGGCAAGTATCAGCCACTGATAAAACCTCGGGCGCTCCTTTATGAAGATGAACGAGAACAAAACCGCGAAAAACGGCGACATCTTGTTGAGTATGGACGCGTCGCTGAGCACAAGGGTATTCAGCGCGTAGTAGTTGCAGACTACTCCGGTGAGCCCGAACAGCGTGCGCATTATCAAAAACGGGATGCTGCCCTTCACCCTCGGTCTCATGGGTTCTTTATTCTTGATAAGAATTATAAAAGCTATCACCGCCGCCATAGCGTTGCGGAAAAAGACCTTCTGGAACACCGGGAGATCATCCCCCGACAGCTTGACGAACATATTCATGCAGGCGAAGAAAAACGCCGACAGTATCAATAACAGTATGCCCTTAGTACGATTGCTCACGATATTATCCACCGTTCATAGAATGTATCAGTGATATCATATCACAGATCAAAGATGAATTCAACCGTCCGAATAAACCGCTGCAAATCAGTCAACACTAATCTCAAATAATATCAGACAAAACGCAGGAGTGTGAAATGATGAACATAAAACGCGGCGATATATACTATGCCGATCTCAGCCCTGTGGTAGGCAGCGAGCAGGGCGGCATAAGACCCGTGCTGATAATACAGAACGACGTCGGAAACCGGTACTCCCCCACCGTGATAGCAGCCGCTATCACCAGCCGACAGGGTAAGAACAGGCTGCCCACCCACATCGCGATCGAAGCCGGCGACTGCGGCTTGCAAAAGGACAGCGTGGTTCTGCTGGAGCAGGTCAGGACGCTCGATAAACGCAGGCTGAGGGAGAAGATGGGCTCGGTGGATTATAAAGCCATGAAAGAGATAAATCAGGCGCTTTCCGTATCCTTCGGTCTGATCGGATAAAACGCAAAGACTTCACCGGACAGATGACGTTGCCGCAGATTACGATAGTTTCAAAAAACACTACGGCGCTTGACATATGAGTCAGGCGCCGTAATCAAATGCTTGTATACAATTTTATCTGAGAGCCGCCTTGAGTTCTTCGGTCTTGTCGGTATCCTCCCAGCGGACTCCGAGTTCTTCTCTTCCCATATGACCGTAAGCAGCGAGAGGAGCGTAGGATGTGTTCAGCAGATCGAGCTCGCGGATTATCGAAGCCGGACGAGCATCGAACACCTTCTTCACAGCTTCTGCAAGCTGCTCGTTCGTGTACTGTGAGGTACCGAAGCTGTCCACCATGACGGACACGGGCTTTGCTACTCCGATGGCGTATGCGAGCTGCACCTCCGCCTTCTTTGCAAGACCCGCCGCGACGATGTTCTTCGCGATATAGCGCGCATAGTAAGCGGCGCTGCGGTCGACCTTTGTCGGATCCTTGCCCGAAAAGGCGCCGCCGCCGTGACGGGCATAGCCGCCGTAGGTGTCGACGATGATCTTCCTGCCTGTCAGGCCGGAGTCGCCCTGAGGGCCGCCGATAACAAATCGACCGGTCGGGTTGACAAAGATCTTTGTGTCGCCGTCAAACAGCTCAGCCGGGATCACCGGACGGATAACGTGCTCTATGATATCTTCCCTGATCTTTTCGAGCGGGATGTCGTCGTCATGCTGAGTGGATACGACGACGGTGTCTATACGCTTCGCCTTGTCGCCGTCATATTCGACAGTCACCTGAGTCTTGCCGTCGGGACGGAGATAAGGCAGGGTGCCGTCCTTGCGGACAGCGGTAAGACGAACGGCGAGCTTTTGCGAAAGCGAGATCGCGAGCGGCATGAGCTCCGGGGTCTCGTCGCAGGCAAAACCGAACATCATGCCCTGATCACCGGCTCCGAGCCGGTTCTCGGCAGATTCCTCGCCGTCTTTGAGCTCATATGATGCGTTGACTCCCATCGCGATATCGGGGCTCTGACGGTCGAGAAGAACATTCACCTCGCAGGTGTTGCCGTCGAAGGTAGCTCTCTCGCAGTCGTAGCCGATCTCGCAGATCGCCTTGCGCGCGACAGCCTCAAAATCGACCTCGGCGGTAGTGCTGACCTCACCCATGATATTGACGCGCCCGGTGGTCGCGGTGGTCTCGCAGGCTACGTGGGCGTTCTTATCCTGAGAAAGGATCGCGTCGAGTATCGAATCAGACACGCGGTCGCATACTTTATCGGGATGCCCCTCGGTCACGGATTCGGATGTAAACAAATATGACATAATATACCTCTTTCCTTATCACCGATGTCATTCAGAGGAGTGACAACGTCCCGACGTGGGGATCCCTTCCTCTTTATGATGGTATCAATACGTTAAAAATTCGGTTGAGATTGCCGCGGCTCATACGAGCCTCGCAATGACAAATCACATTAAAAAGCTCCGCACGGCTTACCGTACGGAGCGAATTAACTCATCTTTCGGATAAACCGCAGGATTTAGCACCTTACTTTCGCAGGTTGCCGGACTTCACAGGGCCTGTCCCTCAGTCGCTCTTGATAAGTGATGTTAACTTGTAGATTATAATACATCCGACAGGATATGTCAATATCCCTTTCAAGCTATCTCTTCAAGAGAACAGCCGCAGTCGATGCTGTGCTTAACTCTGTCCTGAACCTCGGCGCGCTTTGCGTCGTTGAAGCGGTCTACGGTACCTACAAGGTAGCCGGTGATGCGGCGGATACGCTCAAAGGGAACATTGTCAAAGGTGTAGCTCATATCGACATACTCGCCGTCGACCGTAAAGGATACGGACTTGATGTACTTATCGGGATTCTGCTCCCTGAGCTGCTCTACATACGCATCGATCTCTGTTTTTGTCAGGTTGCCGCCTGTTACTGTAACTGTCATGTTGATCTCCTCATTTCCTAAAGTAATAAAAATATGTCATCTAAAGCGGTCTAAACACACTTCATCTTGATTGCAATTTGAATGATAGCACAATATATTGTGGTTTTCAAGTAACAAAACGATTATTTTGAGTTACAATATTTTAACAATATTTTGCGGTACCTGAAAAATCCGCGCTATATATTGTATATTACATCAAGAGTGTATATTTATAATTAGAAATTGGAATAATAGAGATAAATATATTTTTAACATTCAAACAGCAGCGAAAGAATCAAATATAAAGCAAAGGACGGTGAGATCATGTTAGGCTTTTTGATAGGCTTGATGGTCGGCGGCTTCCTCGGGATAGCAGTCATGGCGATGATGAGTGTCGCCTCACAGGCGGACAGGGATATGCATAAAGCGATGAAAAAAGACGAGTAAAGATCATAATCAGAGTGCAAAAAATCAGGGAGCAGCCTTTGCAGACTGCTCCCGGTTTACATTTATATTATATGATTTACTGCTTAGGCTCTGTCACGGGATGATCAGCTTGGTGGACTTGCCGTCGGCGACCTTCTGCAAAGCCTCGAGCGACTTGAGCTGGATGACCTTGTCGGAGGGGTTAGCCTCGGACAGCATACGCAGCGCGTCGGCATAAGCCTTCTGTACGGCGAGGATAGCCTGAGCCTCACCGTCAGCCTCGCGGATCTTGGTCTCCTTGACGGCGTCAGCCTTCAAGATAGCGGATTCCTTGAGACCCTCGGCAACGAGGATCTGCGATCTCTTCTCGCCCTCTGCGTCGAGGATGCGCGCTCTTCTCTCGCGCTCAGCCTTCATCTGCTTCTCCATAGCATCCTGGATCTCTCGCGGAGGCAGGATGTTCTTGAGCTCTACGCGAATGACGCGGATGCCCCATGCATCGGTAGCTTCGTCGAGGATGATCCTGATCTTGTCGTTGATAGTATCGCGCGAGGTGAGCGTAGAGTCGAGCTCCAGATCGCCGATGATGTTACGCAGGGTCGTGGCGGTAAGATTCTCGATAGCGCTCAGCGGACGCTCAACGCCGTAGGTATAGAGCTTGGGATCGGTGATCTCGAAGTAGACGACCGTGTCGATCTGCATGGTGACGTTATCGCGTGTGATAACGGGCTGCGGAGGGAAGTCCACGACCTGCTCTTTCAAAGAAACCTTCTTGGAGATACGGTCGATGAACGGCACCTTAAGATGCAGACCGGTGCCCCATGTCTGATAGTAGGCGCCGAGACGCTCGATGACGAACGCATGAGCCTGCGGCACGATCTTGATGTTGCGGGCGATGATGATCACGACGATCAGAACGATGACTGCTAAAATGATCATTGAAGCGATTGACATAGTAATTTTCCTTTCCGGAATTATATCCGTTATTTTGTTTTTTTATTTGAAGGGACATTGCAGCAGCTGAGGCGATATTAATATCGCTTGATGCTGTAAACTGTTTTGTCTTTCTGTTAATGAATACAAATGCTACTTAGGCTCCACCATCAGCTTTACGCCCTCGATAGCGGTGACTGTGACGGCTGTGCCAACTTCAATAGGCTCGCCGCTTGCGGAACGCGCCGTCCACTTTTCGTTATCGACCTTTACCATACCGCAGGGAACGGTGTTGTCGATGGCGGTCAGCACGGTGCCTGTTCTGCCGATATAACGGTCGGCGTTGGTTGGCTGGGATCCCTTGTTTTTGAGCTTCTTTACCAGCGGACGGGTGATCGCCAGAGCTATCGCCGATACCGCTACGAACACCACAGCTTCGATTATCACGTTGTCGGTGAACATCGACGTGATGCACGCCGCAAGACCGCCGACGGCGAACCATACGGATACGAGCTGTACGGTGACCGCCTCGAGCACCGCCATAACGACGGTGAATATCAGCCAGAAAATCGTCATATTGTCCATAAGCTACCTCTTAAACATCGTGATCTTTAAAAATCGCGTCGGGGTTATCATGCGGCTCTACCGGAGCGTTCTGTTTATCGGCGTGCCGCGCTACGAAGAACGAGATGACCAGCGCGATGAATATCGGCGTGAACATGATCTTGAAGTACAGGCTGTTTGTGACCCACGCGATAACGGTGAGGACAAACATCACGATACTCAGCACCGCACAGACGGTTGTGAATGTCGTCTTCTTCTGCGAGCCGTAGACGTCCTTTACCTGATTGGCGTAAGATACCACCGGACGATTTTTCATAAAATCCTTCTGATTGTTTTCCATTATATACTCCTTATGATTTGTAGAAACGGTGCGATTATACTTATTCGCAATAATCGCGGAACAGACTGTCCGCCTTCTGCTTATAGAGATTGGACAGATGTGTGCAAGCCATAACGTTCAGCGCGTGCAGCAGCTCTTCGCTGTCGGCGCAGACGCCGGAAAGGTCGCCTGCAACCTTGCGTACCATCTCCGGTACCTCATCCGGAGATGTCTTTTGCCGGTCGAGCTCGGAGCAGATGCGATAGAAGATATCATAGAGATCCTCCTCCGGGAGGAGGTCGTCGCTCTCGTCGTCGGCGTTGCCGTTGACATAGCCCAGCAGCTCCCCTACCCTGTCGATCTGCATACTCTCTCTCAGCTGAGCTATCAGCAGTATACGCGCAAGATGCCGCTGATAGTACTTCTTGCGGACAGGATGCGGAACAAAACCTCGCTTGATCCAGTTCTGCACGGTGGTCGGCTCGAGCTCGCTCAAAGCGCAGACCTGACCGAGCGTCAGACCGTCGGCAGCCTGTATCAGCGCCGAGTATTTTGCTATCCTGCCCTGAGGCTTGTTATCCGTGCTTAGGGTCATTCTCTATCTCCTCTCATCGAGTTTACCCGATTATACCACAGGTTCACGTGACTGTCAATAGTTTTCAGATGAATTTTTTTGATTTTTTTGCAGAAAACAAAAGGCTCACCCTCCCGGATGAGCGCTGATGTATTTTAATAAGCAGTTTATCATTTATAATCAAAGCCGCTGGGCTCTCCTATCGGTCGGTCGAGCAGCTCGGGATTGTCGCAGATATGCTGCACCAGCTTGAGGCTTCTCGCAAAGTAGAAGCCGTCGCCGATGCGCTCGTCCAGAGTCGCGCCGATATCGCACAGCTTGCGCATCTCTCTCGTGCCGTCGGGCATGATGCGTTCTTCTTCTCTGATGGTG
>ONPE01000226.1 GCA_900319615.1 uncultured Eubacteriales bacterium | reverse complement strand
CACCAGCCTCAACGCCAACGACGTACTGTTCATCGACGAGATACACCGTATGCCGCGCACGGTCGAAGAGATACTCTATCCCTCTATGGAGGACTTTGCCATAGACATCATACAGGGCAAGGGACAGGCGGCTATATCCTATCATCTCCCGCTGCCCAGATTCACCCTTGTTGGCGCTACCACAAGAGCCGGTCAGCTCGCGGCTCCTCTGCGCGACCGCTTCGGCGTGGTGCTCCGTCTGGAGATGTACACTCCCGAGGAGCTCGCGAAGATCATCCGCAGGTCGGCCGATATACTCGGCATCCGCATAGATGAAGAGGGCGCCTTGGAGCTCGCCTCACGTTCGCGCGGTACGCCTCGTATCGCGAACCGCCTGCTAAAGCGTGTCCGCGACTTCTCCGAGGTCATCTCGGACGGCATTATCACATTGGATGTAGCGCAGTCGGCTCTCGATCGTCTGGAGATAGACGAGCTCGGGCTTGATCAGAACGACAGGCGTATGCTCGAGGCTATGATAAAATACTACCGCGGCGGCCCCGTCGGTCTGGAGACCCTCGCCGCCGCTATAGGCGAAGAGGCTGTCACCATCGAGGACGTCTACGAGCCCTATCTTATGCAGATCGGCTTCTTGTCCCGAACCCCTCGCGGACGCTGCGTGACCGCAGCTGCATACGCTCACCTCGGCTACAAGGCTCCCGCCGATACCGCCTCCGCACAGGGCAGCTTATTCGATAACTGAAAAGTGAGATAAATCAATGAGAAATACCGAATTCTGGAGCGATTATGAGCTCTTGGATACATCCTCCGGCGAAAGGCTCGAGCGATGGGGAGATATCATCCTTATCCGACCCGACCCGCAGGTAATATGGAACACCGAGCGGAGAAATCCCCTGTGGCGCAGCGCTCACGCCCGCTACCACCGCTCCAACACCGGCGGCGGCAAGTGGCAGGTGTACAAGCGGATACCCGATTCGTGGCAGATTCGCTACCGCGATCTGACGTTCAACGTCAAGCCCATGGGCTTCAAGCATACCGGCATCTTCCCGGAGCAGGCGGTCAACTGGGATCTCGCCTCGGATATCATAAGGGATACAGACGGCGAGATGAATGTGCTGAACCTCTTCGGTTACACCGGCTGCGCTACGATATCCGCCCTTAAAGCCGGAGCCAACGTATGTCATGTCGACGCTTCAAAGGGCATGGTCGCCTGGGCTAAGGAGAACGCCGCGTCCTCCGGCGTGATCGACAGACCCGTCCGCTGGATAGTAGACGACTGCGGCAAGTTCGTCGCACGTGAGATTCGCCGCGGACGAAGATATGAGGGCATCATCATGGATCCTCCGTCCTACGGCAGAGGCCCTTCCGGAGAGATCTGGAAGTTGGAAGAACAGCTTTATTCTTTTGTAGAATTATGCGCCGGGGTCTTATCCGATAACGCCCGGTTCGTGATACTCAACTCGTACACCACGGGATTATCTCCCTCGGTGATGGAATATATTTTAGGTACGGTCATCAAGAGCCGCTTCGGCGGCACGGTGAGCTCCGATGAGATCGGGCTGCCGGTGACCGATTCGGGGCTCGTCTTACCCTGCGGTTCTACCGCGATATGGAGAAGATGATCTCCAATTGGAGAGTATATGGAGTTTATTTCTGTACAAAACGTCACATTCAAATACGATGAACAGCGCGACGTCATCAAGGACAAGAAGGTGCTGGATGATATCTCCTTCGAGATAGAGAAGGGGAGCTTTGTCGCGATACTCGGGCATAACGGCTCCGGCAAAAGCACGGTAGCAAAGCATCTGAACGCCATGCTCGCACCTCAGCAGGGCAAGGTCTATATCGACGGCATGGATACCTCAGACGAGGCGCATACCTACGACATCCGACGCAGGGTCGGTCTTGTGCTGCAAAATCCCGACAATCAGCTCGTAGCGAGCATCGTCGAGGAGGACGTCGCCTTCGGCCCCGAGAACATCGGCATCCCGCCCGAGGAGATCCGTGTGCGCGTAGACGAGGCTCTCAAAGCCGTGGATATGTACGAGCACCGTCTCAAGGCGCCGTACAAGCTCAGCGGCGGTCAGAAGCAGCGCGTAGCCATAGCCGGCATTATCGCGATGAAGCCCGACTGCATCGTGCTCGACGAGCCCACCGCCATGCTCGACCCTAAGGGCAGGGCAGAGGTGCTCGACACCGTCATGAAGCTGAACAGAGAAAACGGTATAACGATAGTCATGATAACCCATTATATGGAAGAAGCAGTCCTCGCCGACAAGGTCTATGTGATGGATAACGGCAAGCTGCTCACCTCCGGCACGCCCAAAGAGGTCTTTTCTCAGGTTGAGCTGATGAAGAAGCACCGCCTTGACGTACCGCAGGCTACCGAGCTCTGTTACAAGCTGCGCGCCTGCGGAGTCGAGATCGACGAG
>ONPE01000247.1 GCA_900319615.1 uncultured Eubacteriales bacterium | reverse complement strand
AGCGTTTGCAACGGCGTCGCCTACATCGACTCGGACAAGTGCCGCGCGTGCACGCTCTGCGTCAAGGCTTGCCCGAGGGGGATCATCTCGATCGTCCCCAAGAAGGATATGGCGTTCAACCGCTGTTCCAACCGCGACAAGGGCGGCGTTACCCGCAAGCTGTGCAGCGTGGGTTGTATCGGCTGCAAAAAGTGTGAAAAGACCTGTGAAGCAGGCGCCGTGAAGGTGACCGACTTCAACGCCTATGTCACGCCGGAGCTATGCACCGGCTGCGGCAAGTGTGTAGAGGCTTGTCCCCAGCACTGCATCACCTACTTTAAAGGATAAACGATTTAAAGACTCCCGAAAGGGGGTCTTTTTTTATAATCGCAGTCATTCCGAGGAGGGCACTCTAAAACGTCATTGCGAACCCCATTTATGGGGTGTGGCAATCTCAACCTATATATTTGACGGCTGCATCACATTGTAGTATAATATTTATACTATCCCAAAGGAGCGTGTTACTATGAAGGCAAAGACAATTATCAGTATCCTGCTCGCGGCGATCCTAATCCTCGGCGTATTCCCGATATCTGCGGCTGCAGAAAACCACCCCGACATCCTGCGCGGCGATACCGACCTCGACGGCGAGATCGCTATCATCGACGTCACCCTTATACAGCGCCATCTGGCTGAGTTCATCACTCTGGACGAGCTATCACAGACAGCGGCTCACTGCGACTTCCGCTCGGATGAGCTCGACATCACCGACGCGGCTATGATCCAGCGCTGGCTCGCCGATATCTCGGACAAGAAGCGCGACAACGTCGGTCTGACCGCGTTGATCTGGGACGTAGATCACTACATCCCGATAGAAGAGGACTATCAGCGCGCCCTCGACGCTTATGTCGAGGAATGTGATTTCAACGGCGTCCTGTATGTCACGCGCAACGGACACGTGCTGTGTCAGTCTGCAAGCGGCAAGCTCGACAGCGATGGCAGCGGCGATATCACCGTAGATTCCCTCTTCCAAGTCGGCTCGATCACAAAGCAGATGTGCGCGTCGGCTATCATGCTGCTGAAAGAACAGGGCAAGCTCGATACCTCGGACACCCTCGACAAATACTACCCCAACTACAAATACGGCAGTGATATCACCCTCCGTGACCTGCTGACCATGCAGTCGGGCATCAGGAGCTTCACTGATTACATCGTGATCGAGGGTGAAGGCGACGCAGAAGCCAGCGATCTGGTATTGAATGTCGACTCCACCGCCTCAGAAAACAAAGATATCATAAAAGGCTGGCTGGCTACTCAGGAGCTCGATTCCACGCCCGGGACGAAGTTCTATTACAATAACTCGAATTTCTTCATCCTTGCGGATATCGTCGAGATGGTGTCGTGTATGCCTTACCAAGACTTTATGAAGCAGAACGTCTTTGCCCCTCTGGGCATGGATAATACCGGCTTCTATGAGGACTTTTACAACGATCCGCGCTATGCTCAGACCATAGCGACAGCTATTGACCCTGCTTTCCCGCTTTGGATGCTGACCGCGGGCATCACCTTCGGCTGCGGCGACGTGGTATCCTGCGCAAAGGATATGGATATCTGGCTGAACTCGCTGTACGATTGCTCTCTGCTCACTAAGGAAAGCATCAAAGAGATGACCACGGGCGGCGACGCGAACCCCAACTACGGCTACGGGATATCCAGATACAACGACGGCTCGCTGATGCACACCGGCAGCGTAGGCACATATCTGTCGATCGCATTCACCGATCCCGGTTACGGCTATAATCTGTTTATAGCCACGAATCAAAGCGCGTTCCCTGCGCCCTACATCAACGACGATGAAGTGTCTATAGAAGAATTCGCTTATAACATCGAAGACTATACCTTTGAATTGTGATGCCACATAAAACAAATAACTATTGATTTCTTGCGCGATTTATAGTAAAATAGAGTGGCACTTACAGAAGAATGGAGATTTGATATATGAAAAGAATCATCGCTCTCGCAGCT
>ONPE01000028.1 GCA_900319615.1 uncultured Eubacteriales bacterium | reverse complement strand
GGCATGGTGAACGGATGGTGCATCGCGAGCCACTCGCCGCTCTCTTCATCCTTTTCGAAGAACGGGAAGTCTACGATCCACACGAACTTGTACACATCCCTGGGGATGAGGTCGAGCTGTCTGCCGACCTCTAAACGCAGAGCGCCTAAGGTCGGGAGAGTGACGGCGTTCCTGTCAGCTACGATGAAGACTACGTCGCCTTTCTCCGCGCACAGGGCGTTTATGATGCGGTCGAGATCGCCCTCGCCGAGGAACTTGCCAAAGGAGCAGTTGGGCTGCTCGTCAGCCCAGCGGATGTACGCCAGACCCTTAGCGCCGATACCCTTGACATACTCCGTCAGCTTGTCGATCTTCTTGCGCGTGAGGGAAGGAGCGGCGTTCTTCGCGACGATCGCGCGCACGGAGCCGCCGTTTTCCAAGGCGCTTTTGAACACGACGAAGTCGATGTCCTTTACGGTTTCTGAGAGATCCTGTATGGGCATACCGAAGCGAACGTCGGGCTTGTCGGAGCCGTAGGTGTTCATCGCGTCGGTATACGACATACGCTCGAAGGGCAGCTCAAGGTCGATGCCCTTGACCTCCTTGAATATGCGCTGCATGAGCCCCTCGTTGATCTCGAGGATATCGTCGACGTCGACGAAGCTCAGCTCCATATCTATCTGGGTGAACTCGGGCTGACGGTCGGCTCTGAGATCTTCGTCGCGGAAGCAGCGTGCAAGCTGGATGTAGCGGTCGAAGCCCGAGAGCATCAACAGCTGCTTGTATATCTGCGGCGACTGGGGCAAAGCATAGAACTTGCCGTTATGGATACGGGACGGCACGAGGTAGTCGCGCGCGCCCTCGGGGGTCGATTTTATCATCATCGGGGTCTCGATCTCGATGAAGCCGTTTTCATAGAAGTAGTCGCGTGCGACCTTGGCGATCTGCGAGCGGATCATCAGATTCTTCTGCAACGGTGTGCGTCTGAGGTCGAGGTAGCGGTATTTGAGGCGGATATCCTCGGCGGTCTTGCTGTCGTCGACGATCTCAAAGGGCGGAGTCTGTGCCTTTGAGAGCACCCTGAGATCGGTGACCTCGATCTCGATATCGCCGGTCGCGAGCTTGGCGCTTTTTGACGAGCGCTCGCGCACCGTGCCCTTTGCGCACAGGACGTACTCCGAGCGTACAGCGAACGCCTTGTCGAAGATACCGCGGTCGGTGTTGTCGTCAAAGGCGAGCTGCACGATGCCCGTGCGGTCGCGCAGGTCGATGAAAATAAGCTGTCCGAGGTCGCGCTGACGCTGTACCCAGCCGCATACGGTGACCTCCTGTCCGATGTTTTCGGCTCTGAGCTCGCCGCAGTAGCAGGTGCGCTTGAGCCCGGTCATGAATTCTGCCATATTTATCCTTCCTTTACCATAAACTGTCATTTTGAGAGGTGCCCTTCCGCCTGCAGTCGGCGGTAAAATCAAGGGATCGCTGCACCCCGACAACTAAGCCGGGGTTCTCAATGACGGTGATATTGTTACGTCGATTTATCGGTATTTATTTGAGGGGAGGGTGGCTCCGCAACGCCGAGCCGGACGAGGTGTTTATAAATCGTTTTTCTTTGCTGTGTGGGCGATAAACACCTCATCAGTCACCTTACGGTGACAGCTTCCCCTCAAGGAGAAACCGTTTTTACTCCGCGAAGTCTGCTTTCAGCTTCTCCGCGATGAATTCCCGTACAAAGCTCTCTGTATCCAGCGGTATGTCTGTCTGCTCGCCGCTGTCCATAGCCTTGAGCTTTCCGATACCGCCTGCAAGCTCGTCGTCGCCGAGGACTATCGAGAACCTCGCGCCGAGCTTGTTCGCATATTTCATCTGAGCCTTGAGTCCTCTGCCCACGACGTCGAACTCGGCGTACATCCCTGCCTTGCGCAGAGCGAGACACAGCTCGCCGGCTTTTTTGTGGGCGTTATCGCCCATCGAGGCTACATAGATATCGCAGGGGGAGGGGGAGGGTATCTCTACGCCCTGAGCGTCCATCGTCATCAGCAGACGTTCTATGCCCGCTGCAAAGCCGAGAGCCGGCATCGGGTTGCCGCCAAGGTCTTCTATCAAGCCGTCGTATCTTCCGCCGGCGCAGATGGTCGCCTGCGCTCCGATATCTCCTGAGATAAATTCGAAAACGGTCTTGGTGTAGTAGTCCAGACCGCGCACGATGGTTGGATTAACGATGTACTCTATGCCTGCCGCGTCAAGATGCTCCTTCACGCTGTCGAAGTGCTCCCTGCACTCGTCGCACAGATACTCGAGCACCGACGGAGCGCCCTGTGCGATCTCGTGATCGCGCGGCACCTTGCAGTCGAGCAGGCGCATAGGGTTGCGGTCGAGCCTGCCCTTGCAGTCCTCGCACAGCTCATCTTTGTACTGTGAAAAATATTCTGTCAGCGCCTTGTGATACTCTGCGCGGCAGGCAGGGCAGCCGATAGAGTTGATCTCGAGGCGGATGTTCTTCAAGCCTAAGCGCTCGATAACGGTAGCTGCGGCGGTTATCATCTCCGCGTCTGCGGCGGGATGCTTCGTGCCGTAGCATTCCATTCCGAACTGGTGGAATTCTCTCAGCCTGCCTGCCTGGGGCTTTTCATAGCGATAGCAGGAGGTCAGGTAGTACACCTTGACGGGCAGGGGATCGTTGTGCAGACCGTGCTCGAGGAACGCCCTCGCAGCGCCTGCCGTACCCTCGGGGCGCAGGGTGATGCTGTCGCCGCCCTTGGTCAGGAAGGTGTACATCTCCTTTTGCACAACGTCGGTGGTGTCGCCCACGCCGCGCTCAAAGAGATTGGTGTGCTCGAACACCGGCGTGCGCATCTCCTTGTATCCGTAGGTGCGCGCTTCATCGCGGAAGATATCCTCCACGAACTGCCAGCGGTAGCTGTCGCGCGGCAGCACATCCTCGGTACCGCGCGGCTTCTTGGTGATAAGTGCCATATAGTTCAAACCTTTCAATTAAAGACGTTAAGAGTAAAAGTGTCATTGCAAAGCCCGAAGCCTCCCGACCGGGAGATGCCGCAAAGCGGCAGGCTGTGGCAAACACATATAAAATGTCATTCCGAGGGAGCGACCGCGGGAATCTCAACCGATCAAAAAGATGTACTCCTCTTTGTGGGATTGCCACGGGCTAAAGCCCTCGCAATGACGCTATTAATAAAGTATATCACAAAAATATCGCGGTAGCAATATACCCAAAAGATAAAATTTTTGTATTTGCGAATGATTCGCATATTGACATTCTCCATCTCCTGTGTTATAGTGATTTGCGAACGATTCGCAAATTCTATATTAAATTGTCATTGCGAGGCTTTGAAGCCGTGGCAATCTCAACCGAATCATACTGTCATTGCGAGGCTATCTATAAGCCGTGGCAATCTCAACCTATCCTGAGGTGATATCATGCCCAAATATATGACAAAACAGCGAAAACTGCTCACCGACTACCTCTCGCAGCATACCGACGAGAGCTTATCCGCCGGTCAGATAGCGCAGGCGCTGTCAGAGCAGATCAGCAAGAGCGCCGTATACCGCAACCTCTCGGATATGGAGTCCGAGGGCAAGCTCCACCGCGTAGGCGGCGGAGGCGGCAGAGAAGTCATCTATCGCTACAGCGACGAGCACAGGTGCTCCGGATGTCTGCATCTAAGCTGCAAAAAGTGCGGCAAGACCGTGCATATGGAGAAGCAGATAGCCGACGAGCTGGTCTCAAGCGTCGCCGCGAGCGACCACTTCTCCATCGACAAGAGCGAGACCGTCATCTACGGCATTTGCGCCGACTGTAAAGGAACCTGACAGGGGGTATATATATGAAAAAACTCATCGCATTATTGATGTGTGTGCTTATCGCCGCGACCGTTTTCGCCGGCTGCGGCTCCGCCGACGTCTTCGGCGCCGACGGCATCAAGGTCGTCACAACTATCTTTCCTATCTACGACTGGGCACGTGAGGTCAGCGAGGGAGCCGATATAAACCTCACCCTCCTGCTCGACAACGGCGTCGACATCCACAGCTATCAGCCCACGGCGAAGGATATCATGGAGATATCCGAGTGCGACCTCTTCATCTACGTCGGCGGTGAATCCGACGCGTGGGTGGACGACGTCCTCGCTCAGGCAGGCAACGACAAGATGGTCGTCCTCGACCTGCTCGATATCCTCGGAGATTCCGCCAAGCAGGAGGTCGTTGTAGAGGGTATGCAGGAGGAAGACAAAGAGGTGAAGGATGACGATGAAGAGCCGGAGTACGACGAGCACGTTTGGCTCTCTTTGAAGAACGCCGGGCTGTTCACAAAGGAGATATGCTCCGCGCTGTCCTCCGTCGATCACGATAACGCCAAGCTATATGAGAGCAACGCGAAGTCTTACGCAGAAGACCTCAAGGCTCTGGATGATAAATACACCGCCGCGGTCAAAGCCGGCAGCACGAAGACCCTGCTATTCGGCGACCGCTTCCCGTTCGCGTATCTTGCCGACGACTACGGTCTTACCTACTACGCCGCGTTCACCGGCTGCTCTGCAGAGACCGAGGCGAGCTTCGAGACCATCACCTTCCTCGCGGACAAGGTGGATGAGCTCGGGCTGCACGCGATCATGCAGATAGAGACCTCCGACGGCTCCATAGCCGCGACCGTGAGGGACAATACCAAGACAAAGGATCAGGAGATACTGACCCTCAACTCGATACAGAGCGTCACCGCGCCTCAGATCGAGGCAGGGGAGACGTATCTCGGGATAATGGAAGAGAATCTGGTCGTGCTTGCAAAGGCACTGGCTTGACAGATATTTTGAGGGAGGAACTATGCCTCAGATAAAATGCAACGACCTGAGCCTCGGCTACGGCTCGCGCGAGATACTCTCGGGGCTGAGCTTCGAGGTCGGCGCCGGCGATTATCTTTGTATCGTCGGCGAGAACGGCTCGGGCAAGACAACATTGATGAAGACCCTCTTAGGGCTGCAAAAGCCCCTTTCGGGTACGATAGAATTCTCGGACGGCGTGACCGCGAAGGAGATCGGCTATCTTCCGCAGCAGACCGACGTCCAGCGTGATTTCCCCGCCTCCGTGCGTGAGATCGTGCTCTCGGGCTGTCTCGGCAGGATGGGTATGCGCCCGTTCTACAACAGCGACGATAAGGCGCTCGCTGAGAAGAACATGGAGCGCATGAATATCACAAAGCTGCAAAAGCGCTGTTACCGCGAGCTCTCCGGCGGCCAGCAGCAGCGCGTACTGCTCGCCCGCGCTTTGTGCGCGACGAGGAAGATCCTCCTGCTCGACGAGCCGGTCGCCGGTCTCGACCCCAAGGTGACCGCCGAGATGTACGAGCTTATCGCCGGGCTCAACCGTGAGGACGGCGTGACCGTCATCATGATCTCTCACGATATCGACAAGGCTCTGCGCTACGCCTCGCATATACTGCATATAGGCGGCGAGTGCTTTTTCGGCACGCGCGACGAGTACCGCCGGGTACGCAAGGAGAAGGAGGCTGAGAACGATGGCTGATATCTTCAACACCCTCGCCTTTTATCTGCAAAAGCCCTTTGTCGTGAACGCTGTCATCGTCGGCGTGCTCATAGCCCTGTGTTCCTCGCTGCTGGGCGTGACGCTGGTTCTCAAGCGCTATTCCTTCATCGGCGACGGACTCTCGCACGTAGCCTTCGGCGCTATGGCTGTAGCGGCGGTGGTCGGTTTCACCGACGATATGCCGCTTGTGCTGGCTGTCACCGTGATCAGCGCTGTGCTGCTCTTGCGCATGGGCAAGAACGCCAAGATCAAGGGCGACGCCGCCATCGCGATGATATCGGTCGGCTCGCTTGCCGTAGGTTATCTTTTGATGAACCTGTTCAGTACCTCGTCTAACATCAGCGGCGACGTATGCTCCACGCTCTTCGGCTCTACCTCGATACTCACCCTCAGCCCCTTTGACGTATGGATGTGCGTGATACTGTCGATAGTGGTCGTGCTGTTCTTCGTGCTGTTCTACAACAGGATATTCTCCGTCACCTTTGACGAGAGCTTCGCTCAGGCGACCGGTCAGAGGGCGAACGTATACAATCTGCTGATCGCCATAGTTATAGCGGTGATCATCGTCGTCTCCATGCAGCTGGTGGGCTCTCTGCTGATATCCGCGCTGGTGATCTTCCCGGCGCTGTCGGCCATGCGCGTGTTCAAGAGCTTCCGCAGCGTGACTATTTGCTCGGCGATCGTATCCGTCGTATGCGCGCTGACGGGTCTGCTGACCTCTATACTCGCCGGCACGCCGGTAGGCTCCACCATCGTAGCCGCAGATATAGTCGTATTCATTATATTCTCAATCATAGGAAAGATCACCGGAGGTAAAGAATGAAAAAGCTGATCTGCATATTGCTCGCAATACTTATGCTTGCTTCTCTCGCCGCGTGCAGCGGCACACAGAACGGCACCGGCGAAGCAAAAGCCGACACTTCATCAAAGGCAGAAGAGAAGAAGGCGGAAAAAATAGATATTGACCTCACCGCTATGAGCTCCACCATGATATACTCCGAGGTGCAGAACATGATGACCGCCCCGGACGACTACGTCGGCAAGAAGGTCAAGATGGCAGGTCAGTTCAACGTCGCCGAGGTGGGCGATAACCGATATTTCGCGTGCCTTATCAAGGACGCCACCGCCTGCTGCGCCTCGGGCGTAGAATTCGTATGGGCAGGCGAGCACAGCTATCCCGGCGATTATCCCGAGGAGAACGCCCCCATCACCGTGACCGGCACCTTTACCACCTATAAGGAGGGCGAGGCTACCTACTGTCAGCTGAAGGACGCCGACCTGCAATTCTGATAATCAGCTCCCTCATATGAGGGAGTTTTCATTTTATTCTTGCAATCTTCGTCAACCTATTCTATAATAGACCTGAAATCTTTGGAAAAGGAGAATAAATATGTACGAACAGCCATTCAATCCGTTTGCGGCTAACCTTGCGGTCGTAAAAGGCTATTTCAAAAACAGCAAGGTCCTCGTTTTGGGCGTACTGTACGTTATCGCCGCGATAATCAGCGCAATTTCCACGGTAGTCAGGGCGGTCGGCGGCAGCAACGCGGTACAGGACGCGATGATGCTCCTGGAACAGGTCGACCCCGCGCTCGCTAAAGACGCCCAGAGCTATCTCGGCGCGTCCCTGCAGGCGTCGACATCTATTGTATCCACGGCGTTCAACGTTATTATCTCTGCGTTTATTCTGGTGCTCATGGCGTGCGCGTTCTTCAACATCTACTCCAAGAGCAGGAACGACTCTCCCGAGGCTACTCCGCTCACAGGCGTGAATATCCTCTACGTTCTGGCGGTCATCTCCGTGGTTCTGACCATCATCTCCGTTGTTCTGGGCATTCTGAGTATCCTCGGCTTTTTCGCCCTGTACTTCTCCATGTCAGATCAGATCACCGGCAAGTATATCATTTCCGGCTATGAGATAGACATGGATGTGCTCCGTCCGATGATCCTGCCCGCGCTTATCGCGATCTCCGTCATCATGCTCATCGTCATGATCTATGCTTTGATCTGGGCTGTAAACTGCAAGCGCTACTTCGGCTCGGTCAAGCAGAGCATCACCACCGTAGAGCTGCAGAACAAAGGCGCCAAGGGCTACGGCGTCATCTGCGTTATCAACGCTATATTCATGGCTTTCGGCCTGCTCAGCTCCATCAGCACGGTATTCATGTTCGTCGGCTCGGGACTCTCCGTCACCAGCATACTCGCCGCGATCTTAAATTGCGCCGGCACGCTCATAACCTTCCTTGTACTCATCTTTGAGGCTCGCGTTGCTCTCGGCTACAAGAGATACATCGACGATCAGAAGTACGGCTACAACGGCACTCCCTACAGCGGCGTCCACGGAGATTTCGCTCCTCCCGTTGATAACGGCGAAAATCCCTATGCAAACGCTCCTCAGCAGCCTTACAACGAGGCTCCCCGCAGCCCTTACGGCGGCGACACCTATGTTCCCAAGACATACAACGACAGCTTCCTCGAGTACGAACCCGAGATCCGTCGTCCCGCAAGCCCGATGGTCTGCCCCTCCTGCGGCGCTCCGCTTGAGGAAGGCTCCGCCTTCTGCGGCAACTGCGGCGCAAAGCTGTAATAGAACAATAACGCACAACAAAAGGCTGCCCGGTCAAGGCAGCCTTTCGTGCTGTAAAATAATCATTGTCATTCTGAGGAGGGCGCTATAAATCGTCATTGCGAGGGCTTTAGCCCGTGGCAATCTCAACCTTATTTATTCGCCGACGTGGGAATCCCCTTGTCGAAAATGCCGTTTGATATAACAGAAAAAGGCGTGTGAGATTGCTGTTATTTTTCATCATACTGAAAGGCTGCCCTGTCAAGGCAGCCTTTTTCTGCGGGATAATTACATTGAAGTACCGATCTGGGTGTATACGATGTAGCTCATGGCGCAGAACGCGGTCGTCAGCGCGTACAGCAGATATCTGAACCACTTCACCGGAGCTTTCTTGCTCTCCTTTGTCTTTTGCAGGACAAAGCCCATGCCCATCACGCACAGCGGTATCAGCGGCATCGCATAGCGGATGTTGTAGGTGCAGGTGAACGGATAGGCGAACGCGAACATATAGTAGCTGACGAACTGCACGCCGAACAGCAGGGCGAAGTATACTCTCTCTGCGCCGTTGATGTTGTCGCTCTTTTTGACCAGCATATAGATGAAGCATCCTAGACACAGCACGGCGAGTATCACCGACAGCCAGTACATTATCGGAGCGGTAACGGCGATCTGGGGGAAGTGCTCTGCGGTGATGCTGTTGGTGCCCTCGTCGAACATAGCCGTCTTGAGAAGACCCAGCGTAGGGTTGAACTCATTATACGGTGAGCCGTAAGCGGTGAAAGCGTCGTAAACATAGGTCAGCTGCTGTCCGCCGAAGTTGAACAGCCTCTCGGTAACGCTCAGATTACCTCCGTATATGGGATCCTGATCGCTCAGCAGCGGTACGTAGGTCAGCGGTACCTTGAACTTTATCAGGTTGCGTACCTGCCACCAAACGCCAAGCGGTACGCATATGATGCCGAATACGACATACTGCCCGATGTACTTGCCGGGCTTTTTGATGTTGCGGATAAGCACGCACAGGAAGAGGAAGGCTACCGCAGGAGCGACCATCCATCCCGACAGCTTCGTCATCATGCCCAGACCGATGCACAGCGCGAGGGGGATGATGTTCTTCATCACGGGCTCGCGGTACCATCTCAGCCCCCACATGATCGACGACATCACCAACAGGAAGAGCAGGATATCGTTGTTGAACTCGCCTGCAAAGAGGATGAAGGTGGGGTGGAAGCACATGATCGCCATAGGAGCCATCAGCGGCTTGCCCTCGAGCTTCACCAGACGGAAGATGCGGTATGCTACGATCATCGAGAGCGACGAGTACAGCATCGGCAGCATCTGCAGAGCCTCGCACGCCGTCAGATACTCTACTCCGAGAGCGGTCAGCAGCTTCAGCAGCAGAGCCATCAGCCAGTGATGGAAAGGCGGATGATAGTACTGCCATACCATACGGACGTCGAAGTCGGGCAGCTTCAGCCCGTTCTTGTACCAGTATTCGATGTAGTTGGCGTGACCCCAGGTGTGATTCCAGAAGCCTACGTCATGCTGGCGGTCGCCCGAGCCTGTATACAATACATATACAAAGCGTATCGCGATACCGAGCAGTATCAGCAGGGCGATGATCGCTGTGTCGCTGATCGCGTTGTTGATGCGCAGGAAGAACGCTGCGGCGATGGTGAGCGCCAGCGCGACGAACGCGACAGCCACAGCCTTGTTCTCAACATAGCCGATTATCATCATACAGGCAGTCGCGCACAGGGCGGTTATGCCGGTGAGCAGCAGCTTTTCTTTCAGATCCTTACCGAGGTTGAACAGGAATATCGCGGCTGCGGCGATGATAAAGGTCGCCAGACCGAGATATATGCAGCTCCCGGTCGTGATCTTTGCCCTGTCAGCATAGCCGAACGGCAGCAGCAGAGCGCAGATAAAAAAGGTGAGCAGGTACGGATGCCGGCGCATCAGCACGAACATCCCCTGCGGTGTACGGTCAAGTTTTTGTTTCATAGCTTTGCCTCTTGTTTACGGGATCAGACGTTGAAGCGGAACAGCACGACGTCGCCGTCCTTCATGACATACTCCTTGCCCTCGGAGCGGACGAGACCCTTTTCCTTCGCCGCAGTCATAGAGCCGCAGGCGATAAGGTCGTCGTATGCGATGACCTCTGCGCGGATGAAGCCGCGCTCGAAGTCGGTGTGTATCTTGCCTGCCGCCTGAGGAGCCTTGGTACCCTTTTTGATGGTCCAGGCGCGAACCTCCGGCTTGCCGGCTGTGAGGAAGGATATCAGACCGAGGAGGGTGTAGCATTCGTTTATCAGGCGGTCAAGACCGCTCTGCTCGAGCCCGAGGTCGCTTAGGAACATCTCCTTCTCTTCCTTGTCCAGCTCTACGATCTCCGCCTCCATCTCGGCGCAGATGGGCAGCACCGCCGCGTTCTGCTCTGCGGCTATCTCGCGCACTCTTTGCAGGCGCTCGTTGCTGTCGATGCCGTTGGAGAAGTCGTCCTCGCTCATGTTGGCGGCGAAGATGACCGGCTTGTTGGTCAGCAGGGCTACCTCTGCGAGCAGCGCCTTTTCATCGTCGGTACACTCGACCGTCCTCGCGGTCTTGCCCTCGTTCAGGGTGTCGAGGACGCGCTTGAAGAAGTCGACCTGAGCCTGATATTTTTTATCGCCCTTGACCATCTTCTGCGCCTTGTCGATGCGTCGCTGAACCATCTCGGCGTCGCTGAGTATCAGCTCGAGGTCTATGGTCTCGATATCGCGCACAGGGTCTACCGAGCCCTCAACGTGGATGATGTCGTCGTTGTCAAAGCAGCGTACAACGTGCACGATCGCGTCGCACTCGCGGATGTTGGAGAGGAAC
>ONPE01000046.1 GCA_900319615.1 uncultured Eubacteriales bacterium | reverse complement strand
GCGTCGGAGATATCGCCCTTGAGCACATCGTAGAGCGCTGTTATCGCGAGCGAGGTGTTGAGGTCGTTGTCCAGAGCATCTTTGAAGCTCTGCTGATATGTTTTCGCCGCCTCGAGATCGGGCTCGCCGTCGGCGCTGAGCTTGGCTATGCGGGCTACAAGCTTGTTGTACGCCTGCACGGTGTTGTCGAGGTTCTCGAAGCTGAATACCAGCGGCTTGCGATAGTGCGACTGCAGGCAGAAGAAGCGGTAGGCGAGCGGATCGTAGCCTTTTTCTTCAAGCAGAGATACAGTCAGGAAGCCGCCCTTGCTCTTGCTCATCTTGCCGCGCTTGTCGAGCAGATGGAGCACATGGAACCAGTAATTGCACCACTTGTGACCGAGGTAGGCTTCGCTTTGCGCGATCTCGTTGGTGTGATGGGGGAAGGCGTTGTCAACGCCGCCGCAGTGGATGTCAAGGTACTCACCGGCGTGCTTGATAGAGATAGCGGAGCACTCGATGTGCCAGCCCGGATAGCCCAGACCCCACGGGGACTCCCATTTGAGCGCCTGATCCTCGAACTTGCTCTGCGTGAACCAGAGGACAAAGTCGTTTTTGTTGCGCTTGTTGGCGTCCTCGCCGACGTCCTCACGCACGCCGACCTGTAATTCTTCCTCGTTCATGTTGCCGAAGACATAGTAGTTATCGAGCTTTGAGGTGTCGAAGTAGACGTTGCCGCCTGCAAAATACGCGTAGCCCTTATCCATCAGGGTCTGCACCATCTCGATGAACTCGGGGATGCAGTTGGTGGCGGGTTCGATCACGTCGGGGGTCTTGATGTTGAGCTTGCCTGCGTCGGAGAAAAAGGCGTCGGTGTAGAACTTGGCGATATCCATGACGGATTTGTGTTCGCGTTTTGCGCCTGCGAGCATCTTGTCTTCACCGGTGTCGGCGTCGGAGCTTAGATGACCGACGTCGGTGATGTTCATGACGCGCAGAACGTCATAGCCCGCGTAGCGCAGGTATTTTTCGAGCACATCCTCCATGATGTAGGTGCGCAGGTTGCCGATGTGAGCGTAGTGATAGACGGTGGGGCCGCAGGTGTACATACGTACCTTGCCCTCCTCGTGAGGGATGAATTCCTGCTTTACGCCGCCGAGGGTATTGTATAAGATCATGGTTTTACTTCCTTTCTTCTTGATTATCTCTGCCGGGCTCGTAGGGCTTCTGTTCGGCAGAAGATTTATTCACAGCCTTTTTGAGGTGCATAACCTCGTTGCCCAGCATCTGGATCTCGTTATGCATCCTGCAAAGCTCCTGAGCCACAGGGTCGCTGTAATGTATCTGGTCGAGCAGGTCGGGACGCACGCCGTTGATACGAACCACGCGAGCCGGTACGCCTACGGCGGTGCAGTTGGGCGGAATCTCTGAGAGCACCACCGCGCCTGCGGCTACGCGAGAGTTGTCGCCTACCTTGAAGGGTCCGAGCACCTTTGCGCCCGAGCCCACCATGACGTTGTCGCCGAGGGTGGGGTGGCGCTTGCCGGTATCCTTACCGGTGCCGCCGAGGGTGACGTTCTGATAGATTAGACAGTTGTCGCCGATAACGGTAGTCTCGCCGATGACAACGCCCATGCCGTGGTCGATGGCGAGCCCCTTGCCGATGGTGGCGCCGGGGTGTATCTCTACGCCCGTCTTGTTTCTGGCTCGCTGGCTCAGATAACGGGCGATGAACTTCATGTTGTGCAGATAAAACCAGTGCGCTCTGCGATATTTGCGCACAGCTTTGTAGCCGGAGTACAGGAGCCAGACCTCCATGCGGTTGCGTGCCGCCGGATCGCGCTGCAGTACCGCGTCCAGATCAGCCTTCAAAGTCTTGAACATAGAATCATCCTTTATGGCATCAGTCATTCCGAGGGGATTTATCCCCGTGGGAATCCCACAATGAGGAGCAGAGTTTTTCTTTCAAAACGGTATTTCCGACAAGGGGATTGCCACGTCGTCGGCTTTTGCCGACTCCTCGCAATGACATTTTATTATAATAAAAAAGACACAATCATCCGTAGGGACGACTGTGCCGTGGTTCCACCCAAATTCAGCGTAAGATTACGCTCTTTGACATCCTTAACGCGGATAAACGTGCGGCCATTTCCTGCCGCAGGCTCACAGGCGCATTTCCCGGTGCCTTCGCTAAGACGGCTTCCAGCCTTTGCCGTCCTCTCTGGTAGCTTTTGCAAGGGTACTTTTCCTGCTCTTCGCCTTTACATATCTATGATATTATATACTATAGTTTAGGATTTTGCAACAATTATTTATTTCAGCGCGAGGGGCGCTGATAGTGAAAGACGAGATTATCGCGTCTGAATCTTATAATGACGATCGGTATGTTCCATGCGGCAATCTCAACCGAATACAGGCAATACCGCGGAACGACGTCGGACTTCACATATCGCTGATCGCGTCTTTGTTGTCGATCAGGTATTTCACGCCCGAGATAACGGTGATTATCGCGGTTATCCACAGCAGACCCTGACCGATGTAGTTGAAGATGCAGAAGAGCCGGTACGAGTCATGATACAGCGAATCGCTGCTCGCCATCACCTTGAAGATGTTATAATCCTCGGTGATGGACAGGGTCTTGCCCAGCGTGGCGAGGTTGAAGACGTCCAGCGCCGTCTGCATGACGTAGATCGCTACGATGGCGATGATCTG
Organism: uncultured Eubacteriales bacterium; assembly: GCA_900319615.1. Classification (GTDB taxonomy): domain Bacteria; phylum Bacillota; class Clostridia; order Oscillospirales; family Acutalibacteraceae; genus Ruminococcoides. Next base: position 6,126 of record ONPE01000046.1, on the reverse strand, counting down.
GCACACGGTCTTGACCTTGCCCCACATATTCGCGGCTATTACCGTACCCTTTGAGGCAGCTACAAGGCGCACCGAGGTCACGGTGAACTCGCGGAAGATGATGATTATCAGCGGTACCGCGCCGCAAAGCCCGAATTTGACAAAGCAGACCAGCGCCGATATAACGAGTATCTTGTCGGCGAGGGGGTCGGCGAATTTGCCGAAGTCGGTGATCAGATTGTCCCTGCGCGCTATCTTGCCGTCAAAAGCGTCGGTGATCGCGGCTATGCCGAACAGCAGCCCGGCCACAGCGAAGTGGAAGGGGAATTCGATCAGCATCGCGGCTATCACGAACGGCACCAGCACGATACGCAGGATCGTCAGTTTGTTAGGCAGGTTCATTTTTTTCATAGGTATGCCTTTCGTTCAGCCTTCCCCTTGAGGGGAAGGCGGCACCCGAAGGGTGACGGATGAGGTGTATTGATGCACCTCGATTAATTATGATTCTTTTTGCAGATAAGGCGATCTACGCCTCATCCACCGCAAGCGGTCAAGGGGACGGCTTTTACTGCATCTCTCCGGTAAGGTCGCAGTCGATGTGATCTGTGATTTTTACGCGGACGATATCTCCGGGCGAGGGTCTTTTCTCTGCGGTGAAGAACACCACGGGGTCGACCTCGGGAGCGTCGTATGCCGATCGCCCTGTCCAGCAGTCCGCGTAGCGGTCGAAGCCGTCGACCAGAACATCGATCTCCTTACCTACGACGCTGTCGCAGAAGCTGTCGATGATCAGCGCCTCCTGCTCGGTGATGAGCTCGGCGCGGTGATTTTTGACGTCCTCATCCACCTGATCGGGCAGTATCGCCGCAGGGGTATCCTCCTCCTGCGAGTACGCGAAGCATCCCAAACGCTCGAACCTAGCCTTCGCGACAAAGTCACACAGCTCCTCAAAGTCCTCGTCCGTCTCGCCGGGGAAGCCGGCGATCAGCGTGGTGCGCAGGATGACGCCCGGTATCCTCTCGCGGATGCGGTCGATCAGCGCCAGCAGGCTTTCTTTGTCGCCGCGGCGATTCATCGCCCTGAGTATCCTGCCCGAGCAGTGCTGCAGCGGCAGGTCTATGTATTTGACGATTTTTTCTTCTTCTCTGATGGTGTCGAGCAGCTCGTCGGTGATGCGGTCGGGGTAGCAGTAGAGTATGCGTATCCATTTGAGACCGTCGATCTTGCACAGCTGTCTGAGCAGCTCGGCGAGCTTTAGCTCACCGTAGATATCCTCGCCGTAGCGCGTGGTATCCTGCGCGATGACGTTGAGCTCCTTCACGCCGTTTTTGACGAGGCGCTCGGCTTCTTCGACGATGTTTTCCATCTTTCGGGAGCGAAAGCCGCCTCGTATCAGCGGTATCGCGCAGTAGGTGCAGCAGTTGTCGCAGCCGTCGGCGATCTTGAGGTAAGCCCAGTGCCGATCGGTGCTCTGTACGCGGCCGCCCTCCATGGGCAGAGCCATCTTGTCGGGGAAGCTCTCGACCTTTTCGCCGTCCAGAGCCTTGCGGACGACATCGGCGATATCGGCGTTCCTGCCGATGCCGATGACGGCGTCAGCCTCGGCGAGCTCCTTCATGACCTCGCTCTGATAGCGCTCGGCAAGGCAGCCGGTGACGATGATCGCCTTGATCTTGCCTTCCTTTTTCAGCTGGGCAAGCTCGAGTATCTCGTCGATGCTCTCCTGCTTTGCGCCCTCGATAAAGCCGCAGGTGTTGACGATGACGGCGTCCGCCATCGCGTGATCCTGCTTTAATATGAAGCCGGCTTTGTGCAGCTGATACATCATCATCTCGGCGTCCACGCGGTTCTTCGCGCAGCCGAGCGATACGATTCCAACGGTGTTTGGCATATCAGTATTCCTCTGTTTCTGTATATTCGGACATCACGCTCTTTATGTCCGCGTATGAGAAGCCCATGCGCGTGAGCGTGTTGACGGCGCGGCGGCGTCCCTTTTCATCCTGCAGGACGCGCGCGTATTTTTTCTCGATGACGGCGCGTATCTGTTCTTCTTCGTCTATGAAGAGCCCGTCGACGATCTCGTCGATCAGGTCGCGGTCGATGCCCTTTTCTCTGAGCTTCTGCCTCACGCCGCGCTCAGAGAGATGCTTGATGTTCACGAGGTCGGCAGAGTAGCGTTTTGCGTAGCGCTCGTCGTCTATCAGCCCGAGCTCCTCCATGCGGCTGACCGCGGCTTCGCAGATCTCGTCGTCGTAGTCGCGGCGCAGCTTATCGAAAAGCTCGCGGCGCGAATGATCGCGAAAGGATATCAGCCACATCGCCTTGTCTTTGCAGCGTTTGAGCCCGGATTCCTGCAGGCAGGCGTGCAGATCGTCGTCGTCGATCTCGCGCCCAACGTCAAAGCGGTGAGCAAGCAGTACCTCGGTATCGAGCTTCATCGCGAATTCGCCGTCGATATATAACGCGGAGAGCCCCTTCTTCCGGGGCTCGACTGCGGTTATCAACATGATCTATCAGTCCTCGACGAGGATGTCGATCTTTGTGCTCTTTTTCTTTTTCTCTGCGGGTGCAGGGGCGGGAGCCGGAGCAGGTTCAGCCTTGGCTGCGGGTATAGCTGCGGCGGCAGACTTAGCGGGCTTCTTGGGGCGTGCCGAGAGCTTGTCGACGTTTTCCCACAGCTTGCTCTCGATCTCGTTGCGCAGGCGGTCGTCGCTCTTCAAAAGCTCCTTGACGTTATCGCGGCCCTGACCGAGACGGGTCTCGCCGTAGTAGAACCACGCGCCGCTCTTCTGCATTACGTCAGCCTTAACAGCAAGGTCAATCAGCTCGCCTACGCGGCTGATGCCCTCGCCGTACATGATATCGAACTCCGCCTCCTTGAAGGGGGGAGCTATCTTGTTCTTTACTACCTTGGCTCTTGTGCGCGAGCCGATCATCTCGCCGTTCGCCTTGAGAGTCTCGATGCGGCGGATGTCGATGCGGACGGAGGAGTAGAACTTCAGCGCTCTGCCGCCCGGGGTGACCTCGGGGTTGCCGTATACGACGCCGACCTTCTCGCGGAGCTGATTGATGAAGATGGCTACGCAGTTGCTCTTGTTGATAGCGCCGGCGAGCTTTCTCAGAGCCTGCGACATCAGGCGCGCCTGCAGACCTACATGGCTGTCGCCCATCTCGCCCTCGATCTCAGCCTTGGGCACGAGAGCCGCGACCGAGTCGATTACGATGACGTCGATAGCGCCGGAGCGGATAAGAGCCTCGGCTATCTCCAGCGCGTCCTCGCCGGTGTCGGGCTGAGATACGAGCAGGCTGTCTACGTCTACGCCCAAAGCCGCCGCGTATACGGGGTCGAGCGCGTGCTCTACGTCGATAAAGGCGACGTTGCCGCCGTCCTTCTGACCCTCGGCGATGCAGTGGAGCGAGAGGGTTGTCTTACCCGAGCTCTCGGGACCGTAGATCTCGACGATCCTGCCGCGGGGCAGACCGCCGATGCCCAGCGCGATATCTAAGCTCAGCGAGCCCGTGGATACGTGGCCGACGTTCATATGCGAGTTCTGACCGAGTTTCATTACGGCGCCCTTGCCGAACTGTTTTTCTATCTGCGATAATGCTGTTTCCAGAGCCTTGTTCTTATCTAAAGCCATGGTGTTACACTCCTTTGGTTTCTGATGTTTGCGGCCGCTGTGCGGCAAAAAGCCGACGACCGTATATTTTACGATAATATTATATCATATGTTCGATAAATAATCAAGAAAATTCGAACAAAATTTCTAAATTGATTCATAGATATTGCGAGGGGCTTCAGCCGCACGGCGATCTCACAAAGCGGCGTGCCGAATTTACTGATATATAAAACGGTATTTCCTGCAAGGGGATCCCCACATTGCAAATGGGATTTGCTCCTCGAGATGTCGCCTAGATCCTTGCGGTAACGGCTCTTGTGGTGCCCTGTATATCGGGGTAGCCGATTATATCGGTATAGCCGTGCGTTTTGAGCAGGCTTTCTATATGCTCGTACTGATCTTCGCCGATCTCCAAGGCGATATATCCGCCCTTTTTCAGCTTCGGCGTCCATTTTTGCAGGATGATCTCGTAGAAATCATAGCCGCTCTCGCCGCCGTCGAGCGCCATGCGCGGCTCATACAGAACCTCTTTTTGCAGTCCGGCGATATCCGACGAGCGGATGTACGGGGGATTGGATACGATCATATCGAAGGCTCCGTTCGCAAAGGCGTCAGCGCAGTCGGCGATATCCGCCTTGACCGGGTGGATGTCCGCGCGGTTATCTTTGATATTGCGCAGCAGGTAGGCGTATGCGTCGCTGCTCTTTTCAACGGCGTATACGGTCGCGTTGTTAAGTTCTTTTTGCAGGGTCACGGCTATGATGCCGGTACCGGAGCACAGATCGGCTATAACGGGTCGGTGAACGTCTTTTATGATGTCGAGCGCCGCTTTGACCACGACCTCGGTATCGTCGCGCGGAATGAGCACGCCGCTGCCGACCGAGTATTCGCGCCCCATGAAGCTCCACTTGCCCAAAACATACTGCAGGGGGACTCCGGCGGCGCGGTTCTCAGCCATAGCTATTGCTTTTTCGACGATCTTGTCGGGCAGATCTTCTCTTCTGCGCAGTATAAACTGTGTGCGGTTGCAGTCCATGGCAGACATGAGTATCTCGACAGCGTCTCCTTCGGGATTCTCGACCTCTGCGTGCGCCAACAGACGCTCCAGCAGGTTACTGAGCGCAGGAACAGTCATTGAGAATATCCGAGCCGTCGTCGGGGATGACAGCCTTCATCGCTTCGATAGCGCACTCGATCATCTCGTCCTCGGGCTCCTTGGTTGTGATCCTCTGAGCCCACAGGCCGGGGGTCGCTAGGAAGCGTGTGATCTTGTTGTTATGCTTGCCGCACAGCTTGATGAATTCGTATCCGAGACCTACCATTACCGGCAGGAGCAGCAGACGGAATACCGGGTTGAGTATCTTTATCCCGAACGGCGCTACGGGGATGAACAATCCCACGAAGATGCTGACCAGCAGCGTTACAACGAGGAAGGATGTGCCGCACCGGGGATGGAAGCGTATCTGCTTGCGCACGTTCTCCACGGTGAGCTCCTCGTCGTTCTCGTAACAGAAGATGGTTTTATGCTCGGCGCCGTGATACTGGAAGACGCGCTTCATATCGTTCATCTGCGATACGAGCAGCATATAGCCGATGAACAGCGCGATCTTGAGCACGCCGCAGAATATCGACTTTACTATCTGACCGGTGACGGTGTATGCGGCTGCGCCGGTAGCGGGGTCGACCGTCTTGAAGGAGCCTCCGAGAGTCCAGTCGAACAAAGCCGCCGGCAAAAAGACGAACAGCCCCAGAGCGAGCGCTACGCCCAGAACGGACGCGATGACCATGACGACGTTCATCAGCTTGTCGCCGAGCTTCTCGTCCAGCCATTTCTCGAACTTTGACGGCTCCTCTTCCTCTACAAGGCCAGCCTCCATCGCCTTGTCGGCGGAGAGACCGAGCGCCTTGTAGCTAAGGCGCATACTGTCGATCATGCCTGCTATACCGCGTATCAGCGGCAGCTTCCAGAATTTAGCCGAGAACAGAGGCTTAACCTCGATGTCCTCGGTGTAGATGGTGTCCTTATCGACCCTGCACGCTACGGTGGTGCGCTTGGGTCCGCGCATCATGATGCCCTCGATCAGGGCGGAGCCGCCGATGGAGGTGATGCGCTTTTGCTGTTTTGTGTCCTGTTTTTTCATCATATACCTTCTTTATTATCAGCCTTTCCCGAAGGAGAGATTACGCAGCGTTACAGCGTCGGATAACTGATGACTCGATTGGGCGTTTCGGTGAGAGTGGTAGGGTACGGCGCTTGTCGACGTACCGGGAACCCGTGCCTTTCCGATCTATCCTAATACTGATGCTGAGTTTATCGTCTGTCATTCTAAGGTGCGTCGGGAACCGCAGTACCATGCGGAATGATCTATCTTCTTCGCGGGAAAGGTGCTGTTATCAACAGTTTTATTGTTTCGCTTGGGGAGTGATGCCGCCCAGCGGCTGTGTGTCGTCATCCAGCGCCGCAGCCTCGTTGTAGATGGGGATGGTGATGGTGACGGTCGTGCCGACCTCGGGCGAGCTCTCTATC
>ONPE01000007.1 GCA_900319615.1 uncultured Eubacteriales bacterium | reverse complement strand
CATCTTCCCGACAGGCGAGCTGCAGATCATCGGCATCTCCGCTTGCCTTGCAGGCGCTGTTTGCGGCGACCACTGCTCCCCGATCTCCGATACCACCATAATGTCCTCCGCAGGCGCTCAGTGTAACCACATCAACCATGTTTCGACCCAGCTGCCATACGCGATGACCGTCGCTGTTGTATCTTTCATCAGCTTTATCATCGCAGGCTTCGTGCAGAACTGGATGATCGCGCTGCCTGTAGGCGTAGTCCTCATGCTCGCGGTGCTCATCCTCCTCAGATTCATCACCAAGAGCGGCAAATTAGCCGGTAAGGTTGAGAAATAATAAGCACTATCGAACAGTACAACACCCGTTGCAGATCGCAGCGGGTGTTTTTGTATAACCATATAAAGAGCTCGTAATGACAGATCAGTATGCGCCCCGTGGCAAGCTCAACCGATTATAATACAAAAGGCTCCCGATGTAGCTCGGGAGCCGATTTAATGATGGGATAAGGTCACGCGATTTTGATAAGAGGGAACCGTATGTCACCCGTCAAAGCTTTGTGATAGATTAAATTTGAGCTTTATGGGATAGGATCATGCGGTTCTTATAAGAGAGAGCCGTATGACGCTCATCAAAACCTTGTGATAGATTAAACTTGAAATAAAAAGCTCTTTACAGTATGGTGTAAAAAGACGTACGCGTCATGGTGAAAAAAGACGCACGCGTTATTGCTTCTTGGTGATGCGAAGGTTCTGGCGGGTCTTGCGGAGCTCGGTGAGCTGGGCGGTGATGGCGTCGTCGGTGCGCTTCATGACGTTCTCGACATAGTCGTTCGCAGCCTTGCGGATCTCGGAAGCCTTGCCCTTTGCGTCGTTGAGCAGCTCTGCAGCCTCAGCCTTAGCCTCGCGCATTACTTCGCTCTGCTCGATCATAGCCTTCTTGCGCTCCTCTGCGCCGCGGATGATGTCCTCAGATTCCTTCTTAGCCTCTGCGATGATCTGGCTGCGGTCGGCTACTATATTCTTAGCCTGTCTTACCTCTGCAGGCAGGGTGTCCTGGATCTCGTCGAGGATATCGTAAATCTTGTCCGCCTCGATGATGACTTTGCCGCCTGAAAGGGGCATGGTCTTTGCGTCGGCTACAAGGTCCTGTAATTCCTGGATAAGTTCGTCTACTCTCATTTTACTTATTTCCTTTCCTGTTAATTCTGTTGAATACCTCGTCATGAATAACGGCAGGCACAAAGTTGCTTATATCGCCGCCGTGTGAAGCTACGTTTTTGACCGCCGATGAGCTGAGATAGGTGTAGCTCGAATCGCTTGCGAGGAACACCGTGTCGAGCTCGGGATTCAGCTTGCGGTTGATGAGCGCCATCTGGAACTCGTACTCGAAGTCCGATACAGCCCTCAGCCCCCTGACTACCGCCGTAGCCGCCATATCCTTGGCGCACTGGGCGAGCAGACCGTCGCACGCTATGACCCTGACGTTCGGAATATCCCCTACCGTCCTGTTGAGAAAGTCTATCCTCTCTTCTATAGAGAAGGCGGGATGCTTCTCAGAGTTATCGAACACGCCGACTATCACATCGTCGAACATCATGCTCGCTCTTGTGATGATGTCGATGTGTCCGTTGGTGACAGGGTCAAAGCTGCCGGGGCAGATCACGGTTCTGTGCATATCTTATACCTCAAGCTGTTAGTGATACCAAATTCAAATAAACCCCATGTTATAATATTAACAGTTTTAGTTGAAATCAGTATAAACACCGGTCATATGAAATCCTCATGACGGAAAGTGCTTACCCTTATTTTACCATAGGTACGCTCTCTGTCAAGAGTAAATTTGTAATATTTTTGTAATATTTTATCATTTAATGCACTTTCACAAATAATTACGCCTGTTTTCTTCATTCTTTGTGCAATAATCGGCATGATCTCCTGCAATATTCCCTTGTTATAGGGCGGATCGAGGAAGGCTATGTCGAACTCCCGGTCTGTATTTTTGAGATAAGAGATGGAATCGGCGATGATGACGGTGCCGAATTGTTGCAGATTTGTAACCTTTAGATTGCGCTCGATCACCTGCGCCGCCTTGCGTGAGCTGTCGAGAAATACGGCGCTCTTCGCCCCGCGCGAGAGTGCCTCGATCCCCATCTGACCCGAGCCTGCAAAGACGTCGATGAAGTCGCGCCCCTCAAGCTCGAACTGTATGGACGAGAACACCGCCTCCTTGACCTTGTCGGTGGTGGGGCGGACGATGTCGTCGCCTTTTAAGGTCTCCAGCGCCCTGCCTCGAGCAGAGCCTGTGATAACTCGCATAATATCCTCCTTGTTTTGGCTTCCCCTTGAGGTGATCTCCCCGGTGGGAGAGGTGTCGCGAAGAGACAGAGGGGTGCCGTCTCCGGCTGAGGAAAGCTTTCGCCGCACGGCAACCCTCCGACCAAATCGACAAGCCGATTTGCCCACCTCCCTTAGAAAAGGGAGGCTTAGTCTGTATGAAAATAATTATACACGCTTACGGCGGCGGGATGGGTCATGCCGGGAGCCTGCTCCAGCTCCTCGACCGAGGCGTTGGAGATGTTCTTTATCGTGCGGAAGTAGCGCATGAGCTCCTTGGCTCTCTTTCTCCCGATGCCGGGGATCTCCTCCAGCGACGAGCCGAGGATCTTTTTGCGCTGCTGACGGTTGAAGCCGATGGCGTAGCGGTGCACCTCGTCCTGTATGCCGGTCACAAAGGTGAATGCCGCGCGGTTCGGCCGCAGGGCTATCTCGCCCCCGGAGCCGACGATGGCGCGCGTGCGGTGGTGATCGTCCTTGACCATGCCGAAGACCGGTATGCTCAGCCCGGACGCCGCGATAACGGGCATTACCGCGCCTACCTGTCCTTTACCGCCGTCGAGCAGGATCAGGTCGGGCAGCCTGCCGAAGCCGTCTGATATCCCTTCCTCCTGCGCCTTTTTGTATTCGTCCAGCCGCCTTGTCAGCACCTCTGCCATAGAGCCGTAGTCGTCCTGACCGGAGAAGGACTTTATCTTGAACTTGCGGTAGGCGCTTTTGAGCGGTCTGGCGTTCTCAAAGACCACCATGCCCGCGACGTTGTCAGCGCCTGCAAGGTTAGATATATCGTAGCTTTCTATATATTCGGGCAGCTTGTCGAGCCCGAGGAGATTCTTCAATTCGTCGAGCACGCTCAGCTGCCTGCCCGTTACCCCGCGCTGCTGACCCAGAGCCTCATACGCGTTCTTGCGGCACATATCGACGAGATTTTTCTGTACTCCGCGCTGCGGTACGCCGATATATACGCGCTTGCCCTTCTTCTCGCTGAGCCACAGCCCGGTGTTCTCGGCGTACTCGATCTCGCCGTCGAGGATGATGTGCGAGGGTATCTCGCTGCGGAGGGTATAGTACCGCAGGATGAACTGCGAGCGGAAGTCTACGTCGTCGTCAACGTCGTCGACGATAAAGCTCTCGGTGTCGTACAGGCGCGAGTCGGCAAAACGCAGCACCGTAGCGCAGCCCTTGTTCTGCTCCTTTGCTATCGCGATGACGTCGAGCTCGTCGAGGCGGATATCCACCACCTTCTGCCTGTCGCGCAGCTTCTTCATAGCCGCGATCTGGTCGCGGTATCTGGCGGCGCTCTCAAAGTCGAGAGCCTCCGCAGCCTTGGTCATGCGCTCCTGCAGGGTCTTCAGCATACCGGAGCTGTCGCCGGAAAGATATGACAAAGCCGATTCTACACGCTCGTTGTAGTCCTTCAGCTTCACCTTGCCGGTGCAGGGAGCGCAGCACTGCTTGATGTGGAAGTTCAGGCACGGTCTGTACCGCCCGAAATCCTCGGGGAATTTTCTGCTGCAGGTCGGCAGCCCGAATATCTTGTTAGCCTCCTCGACCGATACCTTGACGTAGTAGCTCGACTTGTACGGCCCGATATAGCGCGCGCCGTCATCAGCCTTTTGCAGTACGTAGCTCAGCCTGCGCCATTCTTCGTTTGATACGCGGATGTAGCTGTAGCCCTTGTCGTCCTTTAACAGGATGTTGTACTTGGGGGTGTGCTGTTTTATCAGCGAGCACTCGAGGATAAGGCACTCGAACTCGCTGTCGGTGATGATGTACTCGAAGTCGTCGACGTTCTCCACCATGCGCCGCACCTTTTCGGTGTGGTTGTTCTGCGAGCCGAAATACTGGCTGACGCGGTTTTTCAGCTTTTTCGCCTTGCCGATGTAGATTATCTCGCCGCGGCGGTCTTTCATGATATACACGCCGGGCTGCAGCGGCAGAGCCATCGCCTTTTGGCGGAGCTGACCGAGCTTCGGATTCATCTTTTCACCTCCTGTTGTTTATTCGCTGTTGTAAATAAGGCTCCCTTTTCTAAGGGAGCTGTCTGCGAAGCAGACTGAGGGTTGAAAAATATTACACATCAAATGTGCACAGGAAAAAAACGCCCTGCATGGTAACCCTCCGGGTCGGGGCAAGCTCCGACCCACCTACCTTAGGAAAGGGAGGATTTTTTACCGCTCATGCACGCGCTTGCCTGAGAGGTGCTCTATGCGCAGCTCTATCACGGCGCAGCGGCGCGCGTTCTTCTCTATATCGCTCTCGACCATCTCTGCGGTCGGGAAGTATTTTTGACCCAAAAGCCTGAGCTTTTCGATCCGCTCCGATTCGTCGGTGAGGATCCTCAGCCTGCCGAAGGCGGTCACGCTGAGAAAACTGTACGACCAGCCGTCATCCGTGAGCTCGCCATCGCTGAGCACGTTGAACGAGCCCTTGTCGTACGCTCTTACGGCGTCGAGCTTGTGTCCCTCGACAGCCGAATGATAATAGATGCAGCCGTTGTCGTATATGTAGTTCATCGGCACCGTGTACGGATAACCTCCGTCGCCGAGCACCGCGAGCACGCCGCGCTTTTGCTTTTGCAGCACGGCCTCACATTCCGATTCTGTAAGCTTCTGTTTGAAGCGTCTCATATCCCTGAACATCCTGTCACCTCAGCTTTGATGTATCCATCAGCACCATCGAAAAGCGCCCGATCTCGTCGTATACGTCCTCAAAGCGGCCTGAGCTCTCCCATTCCTCGGTGCCGTACCACGAGTCGGCGATCTTCACCTCGTCGTCCTCGACGTCGTAGCCGTACAGACACACGCAGTGCTCTGTATCGAACCACGGATACCACGTGTCATTATACTCGGTGCCGCCGTCAAAGTACGGCATACCGCGGTCGTAGGTCGTCCAGATAAGCACGGGACAGCCCGCCTGCACGAAGCGGTACAGCTCGTCCATAGAGAGCCCCGTGGTGTCGAAGGGATACAGCTCTGCGTCGGTGTCGTCGACAAAGTTCCACACCGTGGTCACCATCCCGGGAGGGAAGATGCCCGCGCCCTCATAGAAGTAGTGAGGGTCGCCGCAGTAGCCGGTCACGCAGTCGCCGCTGTATTCAAGATAGTCGTCGACGATGGCGTAGCGGTCGATATCGTAGCCGAAGTGGTTGATCGCCGCCGTGAGCGCCATAGCCTCGCACGCCGCCTGCAGATCGGGATACTGCTGCTCTGCAGATACGTCGTCAATCACGAAGATATCTTCCTTAAGCTCGGTGCTCAGTATTTTGTCGTACTCAGCCTGCGCCAGCTCGTCGAGAGTCGGCGGCTCGGTGGGAGGCTGAGTAGGAGGCAGGGTAGCCTCGTCCTTTGTCGCCTGATCAGCCGTCGCTTCGTCAAAGGTCGCCTCGTCGGGCGTGGAAACGACGGGATTCGCGCAGCCGCTCAGGGTAAGGGCTGCTAAAAGTAAGATGATCAAAACCCTTTTCACTGTTTACCCCTTGTATGTATTTTGCCGGATTCTAAAACTCGACAAATTATTATCGGTCTGTTTCCGCAATACTTTGTTGAACTAATTATAAGGCATTATCGCATTGATCAGCGGTGCTGCCTTATTTTAATTCAACGATGGTCACGCCGCTCTCGCCCTCGCCGAAGGTGCCGAGGCGGAAGCTCTTGACAGCCTTGTGATGTCTAAGATAGTTCTGTATCCGCGAGCGCAGAACGCCCGTGCCCTTGCCGTGGATTACAGTCAGCATATGGATGTTGCTCAGCATACACGAGTCTATAGCAGAATCCACGCTCATTACGGCTTCCTCTGCCGTCTGACCGCGCACATCTATCTCGGTCTTGGCGAGAGATTTTACATCCTTGGTCACGGTGCGCTCTCTGCGCTTGGGTACGGTGACCTTTTCGTCTTCAAGCAGACGCAGGTTGTTCAGCTTGACTCTCGTTTTAATTATGCCCGCCTGCACGAGCACGCTGTCCTTCTCGGGCTTTTCGAGGACGACAGCCTTTTTATCTATGTCGAAGATTAGCACGTTGTCGCCGGGTTTGAGCTCGCGCGGCAGTTTGTAGTCGCTCTTCTCGCTCTCCTTGATCGGGTCGGCGGTCTCTTCAAGAGCCTTCATCCCCGTTTTGAACTTTGATTTTTGCTCGGCGTCGTATTTGCTGTTCTTCTTCGCCTGTTCGAGCTCGTCGATGATGGCGTACGCCTGCGCGCGAGTCTTTGCCGCAAGCTCCTGCGCTTTGTGCTTAGCCATGTCGACCTCGCGCTTAGCCTCGGTCTTTGCGCGCTCGAGCTCCTTCTCGGCCTGAGCCTGCTTCTGCTGTGCGTCGAGGGTAGCCTGACGCGCTCTCTCCAGCTCGTCGGCGAGCTCCCTGCGGCTGATCTCAAGGCTCTCGACGACGTTCTCGAACTGTCTGCTCTCGGCGGAGGTCAGTATACGCGCCCTGTCTATCACATCGTCCTCCATGCCCAGCCTCTTGCTGATGGCGAAGGCGTTGCTCTTGCCCGGTACGCCGATCAGCAGCTTGTACGTCGGGCGCAGGGTGGTGACGTCGAACTCACAGCAGCCGTTCTCAACCCCCGGGGTCTTGAGAGCGTATTCCTTGAGCTCCGAGTAGTGGGTGGTGGCGGCGATCTTAGCTCCGCGCTCGCGCAGCTTTTCGAGTATGGCTACAGCCAGAGCCGCGCCCTCTACGGGGTCGGTGCCGGCTCCGAGCTCGTCTATCACCGCTAACGTCGAGCGGTTCGCCAGCTTGATGATGCCGATGATGTTGGTGATGTGCGCCGAGAAGGTCGAGAGGCTCTGCTCTATGCTCTGCTCGTCGCCTATATCTACGAGCACCCGTCTGAACACCGACAGGCGCGAGTTGTCGCCCGCGGGCACCATCAAACCGCACATAGCCATCAGAGTGAGCAGACCGAGGGTCTTCAGACACACGGTCTTGCCGCCGGTGTTGGGGCCGGTGATGACGAGGGTATCGAAGTCCTCGCCGAGTCTGATGTCCGTGGGCACGACCTTATCCTTGGGGATAAGCGGGTGCCTCGCCGCTTTGAGGTCGATGACGCCCTCGTCGTTCATCACGGGGCGCACCGCCTTCATCCTGTACGCGAGATGCGCCTTAGCGAATATCAGGTTCAGCTCGACGAGAGTTTTGTAGCTCTCGATTATCTCCGAGGCGCAGCCGGCGCACATACCGCTGAGCTCGAAGAGTATGCGCTCTATCTCTTTCTCTTCCTCGCCCTTTAAGACGCGGATATCGTTGTTCGCGTTGACTACGCCCATCGGCTCGATGAATACCGTCGAGCCTGATGACGAGGTATCGTGGACGAGTCCCGCTACCTGAGAGCGGAACTCCTGCTTGACCGGCACCACATAGCGCCCGTCGCGCTGGGTGATGATAGCCTCCTGCAGATACTTCTGATATGTAGACGACCGGATGATCTTCTCGAGGGTCTCGCGCGCCTTTGACGCGGCTATGCGCATCCTGCGGCGGATGTCCGCGAGCTCGCGCGAGGCGCCGTCGGATATCTCGTCAGCGCCGATTATGCACGATGTTATGCGGTCGCTGAGGTTCGGGTTAGTGTACAGCGTGCGGAAGTAACCGTCCAGCGAGGTGCTCACGCCCGAGCAGTGCGCGTGCCAGTCCCGCACGCCCTTGATGACTCGCAGGGCGCGTGCGACAGAGAGCAGCTCCGAGGTGTTCAGGCAGCCGCTTGCCTCCGCACGGCGCAGGGGATTGGTCACGTTCGATATACCGCCGAAGGACGGCGCGCCGAAGCGACCGATCAGCATATGCGCGTCCTCGGTCTGCGTGAGCAGCTCCTGAGCTTTATCGAGGCTATACTGCGGCTCTACGGCAAGCGCAAGCTCGCCCGCTTCTTCTATCGAGGTCTCTTCTTTGAGCATCTCGAGTATCTTGTCCAGTTCAAGTGTTCTGTAATGTCTGTTCATCATGGTTTTGTCCTTAAGTTAAAGCCTTCCTCTTGAGGGGAAGGTGGCCCGGCTTTGCCGAGCCGGATGAGGTGTTGACATCTTTGTTTGCAAAGAGAGTCAGATTAACACGTTGAGGTGCATCTAAACACCTCATCAGTCGCCGTGAGGTGAAAGCTTTTCCTCAGCCTGAGACGGCACCCCTCTGTCGCTTCGCGACACCTCCCCCAAGGGGGGGATCACTTCAAGGGGAAGCCTCGTTCAGCGAGCTTCTTATACTCTTATAAAATTGCAGGGTCGGATAATCCTTTTGGGTCATGTGCGCTACGTAGCGCTCTGACGCGAGCGAGAGCGGTTCTAACAGCTCTTCCTTAAGCGTGAAGGAGAACAGCTTGTCAAAGTCGGCGTATACGGTGTGTCTTAGCGCTGTCACCGCCGCTATAGGCAGCCTCGCGCCGGTTATGCCGTGTTCGGCGGCGCACCTTGCGCACCACAGCTGACCGGTGTTCGGCACGAAGACCATCTCCTGCGCCTCATACACTCCGCAGCCGGCGCACATCACGAGATCGGGCATATAGCCGGTCATGGCGATCAGCCTCATCTCGAAGCACAGCTTTATCTGTAAGGGCGGCCGCTTGCCTGCAGAGAGAAGATACAGCGAGTTCAGCGTCAGCCTGAGCTGCTCCGCAGCCTCCTGACCGGACGGGCAGAGGTTCAGACACAGCTCGCAGAAGTACTGCGCCAGCGCCAGCTTCTCGATATCCCTGTGCAGCCCGGTGAACTGCTCTATAGAGACAGCCTCGTCGATGCTGTAGCTGTCCCTGCCTTCGAAGATCGAGAGATCGGAATACGACAAAAGCCCCGTGCCGGCGCACTTAGGGCTTTTGATGTTCTTCGCGCCCCTTGCGAAGGCGCGCAGGATGCCGTGGCTCTCTGTCAAGACCCATACCAGCTTGTCGCGTTCACCGATATTCTGTTCTCTGATCACCAGTCCCTTGGTCTTGAACTTCATCTTTTGCCTCTTTTTGACCGTCTGCCGCGTGCTGGGCGGATTTGTACTGCAGGTAGTCCATCACGCTGCCGCTTTTGACAAACGAGTTCCACGCGTCTTTTTCATCTTTCACAGGTATCAGCCCCTTTGGTTTTATGGTATTATTATACCTGCTGCAAGGGCTGATATCGGGGGAAATTTGTAGATGGAAAATTATTGCGATATTCTGCCGTTATCGGCATATATCGACTCCGATTTTGATTCTATCACATAATATTGGGATTATCAAGATATATCTGCGGATATATGGGATTTTTCATGTTCCTCGTATCATTGGTAAGACTGCCGGGGTTTGTCTAATATGCATAAATATCCTGTACGTTTTTTGGATTGCATGACGAGGCGCGGCATGGTATAATTTAATGTAACTATAAAAACCAAGGAGGAATCTGTATGAAAAAGTTCCTTAGCCTCATACTTGCGCTCATCATGGTATTGTCTGCTACAGCGGTCGTTTTTTCCGCAGCCGGCAACACCGCCGCCGTTTCTCTGTACGATATCAAAGGCAACCTCATCACGACCGAGACATACACGGTCGGCGAGACCTTTGAGGTCACCGTGTATCTTAATACCTCAAGGATCGGCACCATCGGTTCTCTTAAAGCAGATCAGACTTATAGCTCAGATATACTGAAGCTCGCCGACGAATATAAAGAATCCAGCGGTATGATCTCCGACCTCCCCGCTATGTTCCCCGTTACAAAGAACAAAACCACCGCTAACGGTAAGCTGGACGGCAAGATATCCTATAACGCGTCCACCCCCGACTTCGACCCCGACGCTTTTCCTTTTGACAGCGACGATGCCAAGCTGATCGTATCTCACTACACTGTTATCGCCCCGGGCAGCGCTTCGATCAATAACTCGATCACCACGCTGGCTTATGCTGACGAAATGCTCACAAGGATCATTGATAAGGGCGTTATCAAGATCGACAATTTCTCCATGAGATACACCCTCAGCGACCCTGAGCCCGTTGAGCCTACCGCGGCTCCTACGGTCAAGCCTACGGCTGCTCCTACAGCCGCACCTACCGCAGCACCGACATCCAAGCCCACCGCTGCTCCTACAGTCGCACCTACCGCAGCTCCCACAGCCAAGCCCACGGCTGCTCCTACATCCAAGCCTACCGCAGCTCCTACGGTCAAACCCACAGCTGCGCCTACGGTAAGACCAACCAATCCTCCGACAGTAAGACCGACGAATCCTCCCACGGTGAGACCTACAAATCCCCCGACGACCAGACCCACACAGCCGCCCACAGTCAAGCCCACCGCAGCTCCTACTACAAGGCCCACACAGCCTGCACGGTACATCCTCGGCGACGCTAACGGCGACAGCAGGATAGATATGCGCGACCCCACATACATCCGCCGCTATTGCGCCAAGATTGCCACGGGGCTGTCCGATTCGACCCTCATGCACGGCGACGTGGATAACAACGGCAGGCTCGAGATACTCGACGCTACATATATCCAGATGTATCTGGCTGATATGAGCGTGAGATACCGTATCGGCGAGCTCGTATAATATCAAATCGAATCAACACATAAGAAAAGGCTGCCCTTCTCGGCAGCCTTTTTCAGTGCATTATTACTTCCGGTTTTTCTCCAGATAAGCGACGATATCGCCGACCGTCTCGAAGGTCGCGAGCTCCTCGTCGGGGATGACGATGCCCTTTTCTTCCTCGATGGTCATCAGCATCTGCAGGACGTCGAGGCTGTCCGCGCCGAGATCCTCCTTGATGCGGCTCTCAAGGGTGATCTCCTTGCCGCCCAGATGGAGCTGTTCATCCAGTATAACTTTCAGTTCTTCAAACATTATTGTTCTCCTTTTATTATAAATTGTCATTGAGAGGGGCGCAAAAAGCAAAGGATGAGATTGCTTCGTCGGAACTTTGTTCCTTGTTATGACGATTGATATGCGCCCCGTGGCAATCTCAACCGATTTCTGTTAGCGATAGAGCGGCTTCTATCTCGCTGTTCATGCTGCCGTCGCTCATTTTATACGCCTGATCTATGCAGATGCTAACCGCTTTAGCGTCTGAGCTGCCGTGACCCTTTACCACGGTCTTTTCACAGCCCAGCAGCACCGAGCCGCCGTAGTTGTGATAGTTCATGAACTCCTTTTCCTCCATGAACATCCTCTTCATCAGCAGGGCGCCGAGCTTGTAGATCGTCTTTGAGTAGATGTCCTTTTTCAGCTTTTTGAGCAGCTCCAGAGCGGTGCCCTCGGTGGTCTTTACCAGCACATTGCCCGAGAAGCCGTCGCACACGACGAGGTCGTAGCTGCCCGAGAGCAGGTCGCGGCTCTCCATATTGCCGACGAAGTTCAGGCTCCCGCACGCTTTGAGCATCGGGTAGGCTGCCTTGCGCAGGTCGTCGCCCTTCTCGCTCTCGACGCCGATGTTCAGCAGGGCGACCCGCGGATCCTTTATGCCGTAGACGGCTTTGAGATACGCCGAGCCCATTATCGCCTGCTGCAGGAGCATCTCTGCGGTGACGTCGACGTTCGCGCCGGAGTCGCATATGCCCACGATACCGCCGTTCATGGTCGGCAGGATGGGGCAGAAGGCAGGTCGGCGGATGCCGCGTATCCTTCCCAGGCGAAGCGTCGCCGCGGCTATCAGCGCGCCTGTAGCGCCGGTGGATACCAAGCCTGCGATATCCGGCTCTTTGCGCAGCATCGAGACCGCCTTTATCATAGAGCTCTCGCGCTTTAGGCGGATGGCGTCGGTGGGTTTGTCCTCGCCTGTGATCACCTCGGGGGCGTGGACTATCTCGATCCTGTCGCCGTCGTATGCGTGCTTTGAGAGCTCTGCCTTTATCGCTTCCTCGTCGCCCGTGAGTATCAGGCTGAGGTCGCTGTGATCCTTCAGCGCGATGATCGCCCCCTCTACGTTAGCCGAGGGGCTTTTGTCGCCGCCGAAGCAGTCTATTATCAGCTTCATCACTTCACCAGCCTTTTCACATACGCTCTGTAGCGCTTGTACTTGACCTCGGTGAAGCGCTTCCACATATTCTGTATCGACGCGTTCGTCTCGAGGTTGAGGTTGGTGTCGGCATACTCTATGCCGTCCTCTTTCAGCATCCTCAGTATCTCTGCGGATACTACCGCAGGTACGCCGTGGTTGAGGTACTCCGGCTCTACCGCGATAAGCCCGAGGTCGATGATATTCGGATTCTTTATCGCCTTGAGCAGCCTTACGAGAGCAGCGGGGGTCAGCTTGCCCTGCGACTTCTGCACAGCCTTGCTGATGGAGGGGAAGCATATGCCTATGCACACGGCGCGGTCGTTTTCATCGAGGATAATCGCTACGTGCTTTGTGTCGACGATCAGCTTGAACGACTTGATGATCTCTTTCTTCATCGGCTCGGTGAACGGCACGGTACCGTACAGGTTTTCGTAGCCCTTGTCTATCAGCCCGAAGAACTGATCGCCGTATTTGTCGATGAAGTCGTCGATGTTCTTTGCCTCGCCGAAGTGCAGCTTATAGCGCTTCATGACGAAGTCTGCCATCTTCTTCATCGTGCCGTCGTCCTCGGCAGGGGGATATATCTTGCTCTCGGTCCAGTCGACCTCTTTCTCATAGCCGAGCGACTCGACCAGCTTGGGGATGTACTCG
The DNA here is from genome assembly GCA_900319615.1 of uncultured Eubacteriales bacterium. Taxonomy (GTDB): domain Bacteria; phylum Bacillota; class Clostridia; order Oscillospirales; family Acutalibacteraceae; genus Ruminococcoides. The sequence continues at coordinate 5,241 of ONPE01000007.1, read as the reverse complement.
TAGTTGTACTGGGTCTCGAAGGTCGACATCTCGTCAAAGCCCTCTACCAGCATACCCTCGCGCTCGAGGTCGGAGAAGCTCAGGGGGCCGCAGGCAGTATCCATGCCCTTTTCGACAGCCCAGCTCTCGACCGCGCCGAAGAGCTTCGCCGCGACCTCCTTGTTGTTCACCGAGTCAAAGCGGGTGAAGCGCACGCGCTTTTCGTTGTTCTTCTCGTTATAAGCGCGCTGAATGATGCCCTGTATGCGTCCGACCGGACGGTCGCCGTCATAGGCGATGTAGTTTACGATATCGCAGCAGTCGTTGTAGATGAAGCTCTTTTTGAACATCCCCTTTTCGTCGCCGTAGAGAGGCGGCACATAGTAGGGGCAGTCCTTGTATAATTCGAGCGGAAGGTCGATGAATTGCTTCTGCTCTTTTTTTGTTTCGACTTCTTTTATCCTTATCATATCAAACCGTTCTTCTCTTGGCGTGGAAGCATACGCCTACCGCGTTGGGGCCGCAGTGGCTGCCGGCGGTGGGGTTGACGTCACAAATCTCGGTACGCAGGTCTGCGCCGTATTTATTCTTGAGCATACGCTCGATCTCAAGGGCGATCTCGCGGCTGTCGGTGTTGCCGATGATGACGCGGTGAGACTTTACGTCCTCGCCGAGTTCGTCGACGTAGTTGATCAGGCGCTCCATAGCCTTGACCCTGCCCTTTTCCTTGCCGACCGAGACCATCTTGCCGTCTTCGTTCATGTAGATGATCGGACGGATGCCCAGCAGGGTGCCCATGGTGCCTGCAAGACCGGATACGCGACCGCTGTGGCGGAAAAATTTCAGGTCGTCGGCGAAGAAGTAGCACGCGATCTTGTTGATCTCGGTCTTTGACCACTCGAGCATCTCTTCTACGCTCTTGCCTGCCTTGTACATATCGCCGATCTCCTTGACAGCCATCAGCGAGCAGATCGTGATGCCCATGGTGTCGATCTCATAGAATTTGCGGTCGGGATACTGCTCCTGCAGCTCCTTCACGGCGATATCCATGTTGTCGAAGGTGGCGGTCATGTTGCGCGAGAAGTGGACGTACAGGATATCGTCGCCTGCCTTGAATACCGGCTCGAAGTAGTCCTTATAGCGCTGTGCCGAGATAGCCGAGGTGTTCGGCAGGACGCCGCCGCGCAGCTTGTCATAGAACGCGTGAGCGTCGAACTCTTCAAAATCCTCGTAGGGATAGACGGTATCGCCGTCGATGGAGTAGGGCATACTGATCAGGCGGTAGCCGAACTCTTTTGCTTCTGCAGGGGTGATATCGGTATCGGTATCGGTGAATAATACTAACATTTGCTTCTCTTCTTTCTATTTGGATTCATTTATTCTGAGATGTCATTGCGGGGCGCAAATGGCAGAGGTTGAGATTATCACGTCGGAACTCTGTTCCTCCTCATAATGACGATCAATATGCGTCCCGAAACGATTTTATATAAATCGTCATTGCGAGGGCTTCAGCCCGTGGCAATCTCAACCTTATAATAATCAAAGGTGAGACGTCTGCGGACGTTTTCGGCGCTCGGGATGTGCCTGCTTATTCCAAAATCAGGATATAGTTATAGATGGGCTGACCGCCCTCGACCATGATGACCTCGCTGCGCGGATATTTCGCGCCGAGCTCGCCGCACATCTTTTGTGCGCTTGCATTATCGACGTCCGCGCCTGCGAGCAGCAGGAGGATATCGTAGCTGCCGGCTCCGAGCTTGTCGCACAGACCGACCAGAGCTTCCTCCGGGGTCTTTTCATCGACGTATATCTCGTCGCCGACGAAGCCGATGTAATCGTCCTTGACTACCTCGACGGCGCCTGTCGAAACATCGCGCGACGCACGCGAGACCATGCCGGTAATTACGTCTGCTATCAGCTCGTTGAGGTGCTCCGTCACGGCGTCGGTATCGCCGATATGGGGGTCGAACAGCGAGATAGCCGAGTAGCCCTCGCCGATGGTCTTGGTATTTATTACACGTACCTCAACATCGGGACAGAGCTTAGCCGCCTGTTCCGCGGTGAGGATGATGTTGCCGTTGTTGGGGAAGACGTAGACGGTCTCTGCGTTCGTCTGCTCATACGCCTTTACAAGCTCCTCCGCAGAGGGATTCATGCTCTGTCCGCCGTCGACCACGACGTCGCAGCCCAGGGATATGAACAGCTCGCGCAGCCCCTCGCCCGACGCGACGGTCACGATGCCGTAGGGCTTTTTGTGCTCCTCGTTGCGGAGCTTGAGCTCCTGCATACCGTGGCTGCCGTTGTGCTGCAGGGTCATGTTCTCTATCTTGGTGGTCAGGAATTCACCGTACTTCTGACAGTGGTTGAGGATGTCGCCGGGGGTCTTGGTGTGGACATGCACCTTTACGATGCTGCCCTCCTTGAAGCAGACCACCGAGTCGCCGACCGAGTTCAGCCAGCCTGTGAACGCCTCGGTGTCAAAGCTGTCGATATCCGTCTTGCTCCTTTGCAGACGGAGCAGGAACTCGGTGCAGTAGCCGAACTCGAGCTCGCTGTCCTCGGTGAAGGCGTTGAGATCGACCTTCTGAGCTGACGCGCCGCCTGCCGTGACAGATTGGAACTCGCCGCTGAGCCCGTCGCGCATACCCTGCGTGATGTATACGAGCCCTGCGCCGCCGGAGTCGACCACGCCTGCTTCTTTCAGGACGTCGAGCTTCTCGGGGGTGTTCTCAAGCGAACGTCTGAGCTCCGGGAGAAGTATGTCGAAGAGCTCCTCGAAGGTCTCGGGCCGCTTGCCGTGCAGCTTCTCCACGCCCTCGCGGCAGACGGTGAGGATGGTGCCCTCGACCGGCTTTGATACCGCGCCGTAAGCCTCCTCTACGCCCTGCTCCATCGCGCGGATGAAGCCCGTGGTGTCCAGAGCGTCAGCGCCGTCGGTGCCCTTTGCGATGCCCGAGAAGATGCGCGAGAGGATCAGCGTTCTCCGCTGTCTCGGAGATATTGCTGTTCTCCAGTGTTTTCTCCGCTCCGGCGTTCACGGTCATGAACATATTGTCGCCCGTATCGCCGTCGGGGATGGGGAAGACGTTCAGATCGTTCACGGTCGTGCGGTTTTCGCTGAGCTTTTGCGCGCCTGCGCGAAGCATATTGAGAAAGACGATTCCGTCTATTGTTTTTACCATAGTGTTTCCTTATCCTTTGTGTTTTTGCTGTATATACCGATCATCCGTTGACCGCTTTGAGTCAACGGTCGTCAGTGATAATCGGTTTTTTTGAGGATGGTTTCCATTATCCTCTGCGAAGCGTCGCCGCGTATGTATCGCGACTGCACGTGCCGCATACGTTCCGCCACCGCTTTTTCGCGCGCGAGCCGCCTCGCCTGCGCGATGCTGTCGCGTATCGACGCCGCCTTAAGCGACATCTCTCTGTCGGCGAAGAACTCGGCTATCCGCCTCTCGGCTCCGTTGGGCGGCAGGATATGCACCAGCGGCGCTCCTACGGCTGCAGCCTCGTAGCTCTCGAAGGCTTTCGGATGGCTGAGCACCGCGTCGGCGCCCTCCATGTAGATGTTCAGGTGTCTTGTCAGGGCGATCACCCTGATGCTGTCCCTGCCCTTGTACTTTTGCTCCAGACGGTCGCGTATCTCGCTGTCGCGCGGGAGCAATATGTAAAGCAGGAAGTCTTCATCCTCAGCGTCGAGCATCTCGGAGCATATGCCCGTGACCTCGTCGTAGCCCATGCCGCCTGTCAGCACCAGATACACGCGCTTGTTCTGCGGGATGAAAAGATAATTCCGCGCAGCCCATTTGCCGAGCGTGCGGCGAAAGCTCTTGGGTATCGGCAAGCCGTAGTTGTACAGCCTGTCGCTGCCTATGCCGTGGCGTATCATGTAGTATTTCAGCTCTTCCTGAGCGATGAAGTAGCCGTCCAGCAGGGTGGGGTTGCTGAGCGTAGCCGCCTCATAGTCGGATATGACGGCGTAGCATAGCGGATCAAGCCCCGCCTGCTTCGACAGCGACATCACCTTTACCGAGTAGGCGTCGGTGCAGATGACCGTGTCGATGTCGCTCTCGTTGATATAGTGGGTGAGAGCGGTGATGAAGGTGTAGTCCAGCGGATCATACGCCTTGTATACCGCCCCGAGCAGTTCTTTGGCGCTCTGCACAAAGCGGCTGCGGCGCGATAAAGAACGCTTAGACTGTGACATCAGGCTTTTCAGCTCCACACACTCGACCTGTAAACCGCGCTCGCGGGCTTCTTCCGTAAGCGACGCGGCGGTACCGGGCAGGGTATCGTAGGACAAAACCACAGGGGAGGATTTATCCTCTTAGGTTAATACCCCGCCCGAGCATAGCGAGGGTAAAGTGTCCGGCGGACACTTTAGTGCTTGCACCGGGGAAGTTTATTGAATATTGGTATAAGATATCCGTTTAGATGCTTGACTTTAGCCTCATCTGTGTAATATAATACAAATTGTGGTGAAAACGCAACTCCATATACTTATATTAATGGTGTAATTACCACAGTATCGTCGGAATTTGTCGAATATACCACACATGAGTAATAATGGTGAAGCGCGTATTTGACAGCGCTGCGTCACCTGAATTATATGAGATAAAGAGGAAAGCTATGACTGCCGAGAACCGCTCGCCCGACCGCCGGGTCATCAAGACAAAGAGAGCCATCAAGAGCGCCTTTGCAAAGCTGCTCAGCGAGAAGGACATCAACGATATCACCATCAGCGATATCGCCGCTGTCGCCGATATAAACCGCAAGACCTTTTACAATTATTACTCGGGCGTGCACGAGGTCGTCGACGAGATCGAGAACGACATTATCAGCCATGTCGACGAGGCGATCACCGATATCGACTTCAAGAACAACCTCGAGAGCCCGTATCTGCTTTTTGAGAAGCTGACCGCGGTCATCAACACCGATATGGATTTCTTCGGTTATCTGCTGAGCATGAACTCTAACGTCAGCCTCACCAGCAAGATCACCGAGCTGCTGAGCGCGAAGGTCAAGACCGTCATCCGCCCGTATCTCGAGACAGAAGACGAACAGCTCGACCTCATGCTGACCTTTATGATGTCCGGCATGGTCGCGGTGTACAGACAGTGGTTCAACTCCGACCGCACCGAGCCGATCGACGATATCAGCAACAGGATAAACATCCTCACCTTCAAGGGGCTCAACGGCTTCTTGGGCACGGATTTCTGAGATTATTTTTTGGTAATCATAAATCAGAATTATATTGCAAAA
>ONPE01000172.1 GCA_900319615.1 uncultured Eubacteriales bacterium | reverse complement strand
AAGCTGCGTTTTTCGGTATTCCGGGGTACGCTTTCGGCGAAAGATATCGTGATCTCGCCAATCTTCTCTCCGCCGACGGTGCAGATACACTTGCCTGCGACGTCACCCTTTTCAACAGGAGCATAGGCGAACACAGGCAGGATGAGCCTTGCAGAGGTATCCCCTGCTTTGTCCTTCGGGACGATGAAGGTATAGCTGTCGGCTGAAAGAGCCGCCTTATCGCTCACACCGCCGACGATATCGAGCTCATCGGGGATGAGAGCCGGTATAGCGGTGTAACGCTCAAAGCCGTAGTCATACAGGCGGATATGGTCGTCCCAGTCGTCGCGGTCATCAAGAGTCACCGCGATCAGGGTCATGCCGTTTTTGCGCGCGGCTGTCACAAGACATCTGCCGGCTGAGTCGGTATAGCCGGTCTTGCCGCCGATACAGCCCTCGTACATCCGCAAAAGGCGGTTGTGATTGGGATAGGTCACGGATTTGTCGGGAGGACTGACGAAATCGACGGTCATCGAGGTCTGCGAGGTGATATCGGCAAATTCTGAGTTTTTGAGGGCGTGCGACATCAGCAGCGCCATATCGTGCGCCGTGGTATAATGGTCGTCGTCGTCAAGGCCGCTCGGGGTCACGAAATGCGTATCAGTCATCCCGAGCTCGCGGGCTTTGCTGTTCATCAGATCGGCAAAAGCCCCGATGCTCCCCGATACGGCTATTGCGGCTGCGTTCGCGGCGTCGTTGCCGCTTTGCATCATCATGCCCACGGCGAGGTCATATAGAGTGACCTGCTCGCTGGGCTCGAGATACATCGAGCTGCCCTCGGCGGTCATATCATCGGAAAAGGTGACGACCTTGTTGTCGACGGCGGCTGCTTCAAGCGTCAGCAGCGTTGTCATGATCTTGGTGGTGGACGCCATAGGCAGGCGAACACCGGCGTTATGCGCCGAGAGAACGGAAGCGTTATCAGCGCAGTAAAGCTCATATGCGCGCGCGGAACAGCCGACCTCATCAGCCGGAACGGTTATCACGGATAGCGATAACAATACGCAGATCGCCGATATCAGACAAATTATTCTTTTCACATAATCACCCGATACAGTATATTAAAGCATCGGGTAAAGTATGTTACATATCGAAGCTGTCTATATCCGCCTCGAGTATGTTACATATCGAAGCTGTCTATATCCGCCTCGAGGTCGGTCTTGTCCTTTTTATCCTTCTTGATGAAGGAGGAGATCTTGTCGAACGCCTCGGGGATCATGCCGACGATACGGTCGGCAGCACCGTCGTACTTCTCTATCGGTATCAGCTTGGTAACGCCCTTGCTGATGCTGAGGAAGGCTATCGGCTGGATGGTGATGCCTGCGCCCGAGCCGCCGCCGAAGCACTCGCGGGTGCTCTCCTTGGTGGGCAGGTCGGAGCCGCCCGACGCAAAGCCGTAGGTGACCTTTGATACCGGGATGATGGTGGTGCCGTCGGGAGTGGTGATCGGATCGCCGATGATGGTGTTGGCGTCTACCAGCTCCTTGATCTTTTTCATCGTGGTATCCATCAGACTGTTGATAGGATGTTCACTCATATTTACATCTCCTTTGAGAATAGTTTACAGTAACATAGTCTTTATAAAACAGAAAACTTTTCTGAGAGTCAAATAAAGACGTAAGCGTCGACGCGCGCGTCCTCGCAATGACAATTGCGAAAATTACAGTTTGATGCGCGCAATAATGATTTTGACCCCTGCCTTGAGCGCCTCGGCGATAACGAAGATGATGCGCAGATACGCGTGTACGTCTGCGTATACCTCGGTCTTTTTATCGGGGTCGAATACCGGCTCGATGGTGACGTTATAGTCCTTGCATACCGTTGCGGCGGCTATGATGTTCACAGCAGAGTAAAACACCGAGCACAGCTTGCCGTAATTCACGGCGACAGTCGCGGCGTCTTCACCGGCGAGCATTATACCCACATCGAGCTTTTTGATGACGATGTGCGAAAAAATACCCTTCAAGGCTCCGACGGCGATCTTCGCGATGGAGGTGAACAGCGACACAAGACCGCTCAGGCCCTTCTTGTCCTTCAGCTTGGAGAGGTAAGAGGGCTTCTTCTTCTCCTCTTTGTCTTTATCTTCTTTTTTATCCTTTTCCTCGGGTTTCGGCTTCTTTTTCTTGGGCTTTTCCTTTTTAGGCTTCTTTTCCTTTTTCTCCTTATCGGGAGGCAAGAGTTTTATCGTGAAGAAAAGCACCTTTACGCTCAGGGTCAGGGTATCGCTGTATTTTGCGAACACCTGCACCCTGATAAGGGTTATCAAAAAAAGCAGCGCGAATATGCCGAGTATAATATACAAGGCTGTCAAATCAACTACCTTCTATCGCTTCGGCTACGATCTCTTCGACGGTGCCGCTTACTTCTTCGGTATCCTCGGATCCTTTGTCGTCGTCAAAGATACTCAGCTGGCTGCCTCGGTCACCCTTGTCCTCATCCTTCGGGATGGGAGGCAGCTCGTCGAGAGAGCTGATGGAGAAGCAGCGCAGAAAGTGATCGGTGGTGCCGTAGAGCAGCGGTCTGCCGGGCAGCTCCAGACGACCCCTCTCCTCTATAAGACCCTTTGAGGTGAGCGAGCCGATGACGCCGGAGCAGTCTACTCCGCGCACCTGCTCGACAAAGCTCTTGGTGACAGGCTGGTTGTACGCGATAACAGCCAGCACCTCCATAGCCGCCTGTGAGAGCGGGATATTGCGGCGAAGATCCATAGCCTTGCGCACCTGCGGAGCGTACGCCTTGACGGTGACCATCTGGTAAGAGTCGTTGAGCCTTATCACGGTTATGCCGCGGTCAAGCTCCGCATACTCGCCCATGAGGATATCGAGCTGGGTCTGCACCGAGCTCTCGGGCAATTCGAGGGCCTCAGAGAGGCGCTTGATATCAACGGGATCGCCCGCTGAAAAGAGTATTGCCTCAATAGCGGAGCGATATTCTTTTTCTGTCACGGTGATCCCCCCTATTTCTCGATCATGCTGACGACAGCCTCGTCGCCGTCGCCCTCTATGCGCACGCGCTTGCCTTTTACCAGCTCCAGTACGGCTAAAAACGTGGCTACAAGCTCGCTCCTGCCGTTGCTTGCGGTGAACAGCTCGCCGTAGGTGACCGTCCTGCCGTGCCACAGCCTGCGCATAACGTGGATAATACGTGATGATACGGATACGATCTTCTTTGATACGATGCCGGCGAACGCCGAGCGGTCGGGCGGCAGCCTGCGCTGACCTCTGCCCACGGCGCTCACATATGCGGCGGAAATATCGTAAGGATCGTGGATCCTGTTGTATGTCAGATCAAATTCTACCTTCGAAGGCGACTTGGTGAAGGTATCGAAGTCGACCATCGGCGCGAGCATACGCGCGGTCTCGCGGCACAGCTGATATTCGATGAGCTGTCCGGCGAGCTCTTTCTTGAGATCCTCCGCCTCCTCCTCATACTTGGGCAGGAGCATGGCGGATTTGATGTATACGAGCCGGGACGCCATCTCAAGGAACTCGGAGGCTATGTCCATCTCATTCTCGCGCATACGCTCGATCTGCTCCATATACTGATCGAGAAGCTCGGAGATGGATATCTCGTAGATGTCGATCTTGTTCTTGATGACAAGCGTGAGCAAGAGGTCGAGAGGGCCGTCGTATACTTCGAAGTGATATGTGAACTTCTGATCGCCGACGGGTATGGTATCGGCGTCGGAGGGCAGTATGGTTATCTGATCATTTACTTTTTCAGCCATATTGACCTCCTTTACTATTCAGCCTTCCCCTCGAGGGGAAGGTGGGCGATTTGCCTGCAAATCGCTCGGATGAGGTGTCCGGATGCACCTGATAAAGGAACTGAAAACGCCTCATCAGTCGCCTGACACGCTTATCCGGCGACAGCTTCCGATCAAGGGGAAGCCTTATATCATTTCACGAAAAATGAGAACGGCAGCCACGCGATCCATGTAACGAACTTCATTACATAATCGCTCAGGAAGTTGAGCGGCACCGTCAATACTCCGACCCACAAGAGCACCAGAAGCAGCATGGATATGATGTTCTGATACTTGTAAAAGAAGTAAACGTACTTGTCGGGCAGGAATGCAAAAAGTATCTTCGAGCCGTCAAGCGGCGGTATCGGGAGCAGGTTGAACACCGCAAGCCTTACATTTATCAGGATGTAAAACCGGAAGAACAGGACGATATATCCCCCGACGCCCGAGCCCGTGAGGAACGACGGCGCAAGCACAGCGAGCAGATTGAATACCAGCGCGCCGGCTATGGCAGCGACGATATTCGCCACCGGGCCCATCAGCGCGACCAAAGCCATGCCGAGCTTGGGGTTTTTGAAGTTTCTCGAGTCAACCGGCACGGGCTTAGCCCAGCCGAAGCCGAACAGCAACAGCGCAAGCGCGCCGAAGGGGTCGATATGCGCCAGCGGATTCAGCGTCAGCCTGCCCCTGTACTTGATGTTGGTATCGCCCAGCTTTGAGGCTGTGATGGCGTGAGCCCACTCATGGAACGGCAATACAAGGAACACGATCACCAGTATCGCGAAGATCTGCATCAGCGCCGAGTAAAAATCGAGCTTGCCCGATAATAATGAAAACAGCATATTATCACCTGTGATATCAGTTCTGTTATCGGCAAAGGTCACTCCCCTGCCGCAATTAGATTATATTATACTATAAGTATGACAAAATAGCAAGTTTTAAAAAAGAGAATAATTTTTTAAAAAAACTATTGCAATTTAAAGAACTTTCTGCTATTATAAACGAGTTAACGTATGTATCATACTTCAAAGGAGGTGTACAAGCATGGCAAAATGTGATTTTTGCGGCAAGGATGTTAAATTCGGCATCAAGGTCTCTCACTCACACAGACGTTCCAACAGAA
>ONPE01000024.1 GCA_900319615.1 uncultured Eubacteriales bacterium | reverse complement strand
AGCACGGCGAAGATTATCATCGTGGGCGAGGTCAGCACGGTCTTCATCTTCTGCTTGAACGGCAGCACGGTATCGCCGTCCCTGAGCTCGAAGAAGGCTCCGTCCTTTTCCTTTACGATCTTGCGTATAGCCAAGAACGCGAGCACGCCCGTCACGACGTACAGCAAGCCGAAGCCCATGTTAGCCGTTACCTCGTCGACTATCTCGTATGAGGTCACCACATCGTACAGCACCGAGAGCCCGTTGTTCAGGAAGTGGACGATTATCGACGGTATCAGGGAGCCTGCCTTGATGTCGATGTATGCGAACACAAGACCTGCGCAGAAGGTGAACGGCATCTGCACGAAGTTGCCGTGCATCAGGGCGAACGCTATCGAAGAGACCAGTATCGCCAGACCCTCCGAGTAGGGGCGAAGCAGCCCCATCACAACTCCGCGGAAGGCGAATTCTTCCACGAACGCCGGTATGATCGCCACGACCATGAAGTACATCAGTACATCCGGGTTGTCGGCTGTGCCGAAGTCGCCGCCGTTGTTCTGTACGCCGAAGAGCCCGAGGCTCTTGTTCAGCAGCTCGACCACGTAATTGCCCATAAGCGAGAGGCTGATGCCGATGATGCACAGCCGGTACAGCATGGCGCCGCCGACCTTTTTGAACGGGAAGATCGCCCCGAGATCAGCCTTTTTGATAAGGCAGTAGATCAGACCCGCCACGAAGAATATCACGGTGGATACCAGCCCGCTCTCGAGCATATACAGCACGTTCATCTCCAAAAGGTCGTCCGTGTTGCCTGTAAAGGCGAGGATGAGCTCGAGGAAGATCACGAGTATCAGCTCCAGCGCGAGGAACACCAGCAGCATACCGCCTATACCGTTGGCGGTGCTTCGCAGCCCGCGCTTGTAGGCGCGCTCGCGCAGCTGCACGGGATCCGGCGCGGGATAAGGCGACGGGGGATAGTATTGAGGTTGTTGATAGTAATATTGCACGGTAAAAATCTCCTGTAAATATAATTTATCAAGGTAGAAATCAGTATAATACAAAAATTTGTAAAAATAATTCTTGACAATCATTATCGAAGATATTATAATACATTACGAAAACAAAGTAAAGCGGAATGCTGTATAAAATTCAGCAGGGGCTTTCACCTGTGGGGTGTCGTCTGCACGGGTCAATACGAACGGGGAGTATCCCCGGCTATTTGTATTGTACGCGGACGGAGCCATTCTGTCCGTTTTCTTTTTTCAAGAAAAACTTGGAGGTGCTTACCTATCAGCAAACAGGAACCTCAGATCAATGAGGAAATACGCGACAAAGAGTTACGTGTGATCGGCCCGGACGGCGCACAGCTCGGCATAATGTCGGCTGCCGACGCCCAGCATATCGCGGACGAAAAGAACCTCGATCTCGTGAAGATCGCCCCTCAGGCTGCGCCGCCTGTCTGTAAGATCATGGACTACGGCAAGTATCGCTTTGAGCAGGCGAAGAGAGAGAAAGAGGCGAGGAAGAACCAGCATACCGTCGACGTCAAGGAGATAAAGCTCTCGCTCAACATCGACACCCACGACTTTAACACCAAGCTCAAGAACGCCATGCGCTTCTTCGATCACGGTGATAAGGTCAAGGTCTCTATCCGCTTTCGCGGTCGTGAAATGGGTCACTCTGAGTACGGCTACGATATCATGAAGAAGTTCTCAGACGCATGCTCGGAGGTCGCCAACATCGAGCGCCCCGCTAAGCTCGAGGGCCGCCAGATGCTCATGTTCCTTGCGCCCAAGCCCAACAGGTAAACAACGTTATTAAAGGAGGATTATTAATATGCCTAAGATCAAAACACACAGCGGAGCTAAAAAGCGTTTCAAACTGTCGAAGAACGGTAAGGTCATCCGCGCTCATGCTTACAAGAGCCACATCCTTAACAAGAAGAACACCAAGCGTAAAAGAGGTCTGAGAAAGACCACCGTAGCTGACAAGACAAACGTAGCTCAGGTTAAACGCCTGATCCCCTACAAATAATCGGTAGGGCTTAGTAAGAATTTTTCGGAGGTATAATATATGGCACGCATTAAAGGCGCGATGATGACTCGCAAAAGAAGAAAGAAAGTTTTGAAGCTCGCCAAGGGCTATTACGGTGCAAAGTCAAAGCACTTTAAGATGGCTAAACAGCAGGTTATGAAGTCCGGTAACTATGCTTTCATCGGCCGCAAGCAGAAGAAGAGAGATTTCCGCAGACTGTGGATCACCCGTATCTCTGCCGCTTGCAAGGCTAACGGCACCAACTACTCCACCTTCATGAACGGCCTGAAGAAGTCCGGCATCATCCTGAACCGCAAGGTTCTCTCCGAGATCGCTATCAACGATCCCGCCGCTTTCACCGCTCTGGCAGAGCAGGTCAAAAACGCATAAAAAGCTATAACTGCGTTTGGGTCACCCCAAACGCTTTTATATTGTTCGCTATTAATAGGAAGGTGTGATCTTTCATGAACACTGACAAGTCCAAAATCATCCGCACCGTCACCTTGATCGCAACGCTGGGCTTTTGCCTGTTCTCGGCATTTGTTGCGATATCCGAACTGTTATTTTACGACGTCCCGCTGCAGTACGAGATGCTGGGGAGCTTTTATTCCGATTTTCTGATGAAGGAAGTCGGAGAATGGATCCCCCACGCTGCCGAATTCTTCGAGTACTTCTGGATAATTCTGGCGTTTATATATGTATTCGGTAAGATAATATTTGTCGCCGTGGCAGGATGTATAAATTACAAAAAGAGGATGATCGGATGGATGATCCCGATCTGTATCATCTTTTTCCTCGATATCCCGGAATGGCTGTTTACCGCGTTCTACCGGCAGGACCTGTTATGGTGGGCGATAGCCGGCGCTGTTCTGAGGATACTGCTGATCTGCGGTCAAGTCTATACCGTTTATGCAGGAAAGAACGGAGAATGACTTTCAGGCAGGAGACAAGTGCAGCCTGCAACGCTCTGTGTGACGTTGCAGAGTTAACCGGCAACCCTCCGTCAACATCGCTTGCGCTCGTTGCCACCCCCTTTAGGAAAGGGAGGCTTTAGTGATTTCTATCAAACGTTGCAGTGGGAGTGGTAGGGTACGGCGGACGCGCGCGTCAATTGTTTCACTATCCGGACGCGTGAGCTGATTATATCAAGCGTCATCCTGTGGTACGTCAGACACGCGTGTCCGACGTACCGGGACTTTTCCGGTAATAGGTCGAGTTTGCCACGGGCTAAAGCCCTCGCAATGACAATTTGAAGTATATATGCGGAGCAACTGCAACCTTTCGCTGCGCGAACGACGCTGCGCGTCCGGTAAGTCGGGAACCGCCTTACCCTACAAATCTCAATCTGACGCTGTAGAGGGAACGGTCGGGATAATATCCCAACGCGGTGATCTATCTCACATATGACACCATCAGACAGAAAAGTATGGTGTACTAAAAATCGGGTGTGGGCGAAGCCCACCATTAACTCCTAACTCCTAATTCCTAACTAAGATACCTCTCCCAACGCAGTGATCTATCTCACATATGACACCATCAGACAGAAAAGTATGGTGTACTAAAAAATCGGGTGTGGGCGAAGCCCGCCATTAACTCCTAACTCCTAACTCCTAATTCCTAACTAAGATACCTCTCCCAACGCAGTGATCTGTCTTTCTTTTGACGACATCAAGCAGAACAGTATGGAGTAATAAAAGAATGGAATATATTTATTCAAAAGAAAATAAACGAATCAAATATCTGAAAAAGCTCAGCTCCTCTGCATCATACCGCAGGGAAGAGGGCGTGTTCGTCGCCGAGGGTCTCCGTCTGTGTACAGACGCTTTGGACAGCGGCGCCGACGTTGTATCGGCGTACTTTTCCGAGACTTTTTTTAATGCTCACCGTGAATTCGCCGAACAAGCCGAAGACGGTATCAAAGAGTCCTTCATCCTCAGAGACAGCATATTTAGTGCAGTGTCGGATACCAAGACACCACAGGGTGTGCTGTTTGTCATAAAAACACTTGACAAAACCATCGACTTTGATACAATTAAGGATAATGGAAAAGTATTGGCTCTTGAAAATGTTCAGGATCCCGTGAACCTCGGCACCATCCTCAGGACTGCCGAGGCGCTCGGCGTTGACGCCGTCGTGCTCAGCAGCGGCTGCTGCGACGTCTACTCGCCCAAGGTGGTCAGAGGCAGCATGGGAGCCGTTTTCCGTCTGCCCATGCACATCGCTGCAGATCTGCCGGAGTTCATCAGGGTCTTCAACAGCTTCGGCACATCCTATGCAGCTGTGCTCGACAGGGATTCGGTATCGCTGAGCGAGGGGCTCGATAAGGGAGCCGTGCTTGCGGTCGTCGGCAACGAGGGCAACGGCATGACCCCCGAGGCTGTAGCCGCCTGTACAAACAAGCTGTATATCCCCATGCGCGGCGGTGCGGAATCGCTCAACGTTTCCGCTGCTGCCGGTATCATCATATGGGAAATGGTGAAATGACCAACGATACAAAATACTACATCCGGCTGAGCCTGGCGCTGGGCTTCGCTACGCCGAAGTGCAAGGCGCTCTCAAAGCTCTATCCGCAGATATCCGACTTTTTCAGTGGCGGTGAGCGCGAGTGGAGGCTTTCCGGAGTTCTGAACGACAAGGATATCTCCGCCCTCAACAGCACGCCCGTAAGCGCGGCGATAGAGATAATAGGGCGCTGCAACCGATCGGGCATATCCGTCATATCCATAGATGATCCCGTATATCCCGACCGGCTTAAAGAGATCTGCGATCCCCCTGCGGTGCTGTATATGAAGGGGCATATGCCCGATTTCGAGAATAACCTGACCATCGCTGTCGTCGGCACGCGCAAGGCTACCGCATACGGCAAGATGGCGTCGCACGTTATCTCCGGCTCGCTTGCCAAGGTCGGTGTGATCGTAGTCAGCGGCGGCGCTGTGGGTATAGACAGCCTCAGCCACACCGCAGCTCTTGAAGCCGGCGGAGTGACCGTCTGCGTGCTCGGCTGCGGCATAGATTACCCTTATCTGACCGTCAACCGCAAGATGCGCGAGAATATTACAGAGCGCGGCGCGGTGCTCTCGGAGTATCCGCCCGATTATCCCCCGGGCAAGTTCACCTTTCCTGCCCGCAACAGGATATTATCCGGTCTGAGCAATGGAGTTTTGGTGGTAGAGGCAGGCGCGAAGAGCGGCTCGCTCATAACCGCGCGCGACGCTGCAGAACAGGGCAGGGACGTCTTCGCCGTGATGGGCAACATCAACTCGCTCTACTCGCAGGGCACCAACGCCCTTATCAAGGACGGCGCAGTGCCCGTTACCGACTTCACCGATATAACCTCATATTATACACGATACGGCATCGAGGGCGAGCCCGACGACATCGTGCAGGAGATACCAAAGCACAGGGATGATATCGACGTAGGCGAAGAGGCAGAGAAGGTATATCGCACGCTCACCGCAGAGCCGATGCATATAGACGATATAACATTGAAGTCACAGCTGCCCGTCAGCACGGTGCTGCAGGCTCTCACCGAGCTCGAGCTCGAGGGTCTCGCCGCGGCTGAAAAGGGCGGAATGTATAAAATAGTATAACATTTGTTTAATAAACATTAATTATATATACGGAGGAAAATTCATAATGTCTGATTTAGTCATTGTGGAGTCGCCCGCAAAGGCGAAAACCATCAAAAAATACCTCGGCAAGGACTACGATGTAGTAGCGTCCATGGGTCACGTGAGGGATCTCCCCTCGGCGAGGCTCAGCGTGGACGTCAACAATAACTTCGAGCCTAAGTACGAGGTCATCAAGGGCAAGGAGAAGCTGGTCGACGAGCTCAAGGCAAAGGCTGAGAAGTCCGATAAAGTCTATCTCGCGACGGACCCCGACCGCGAGGGCGAGGCTATCTCGTGGCATCTTGCGTATCTTCTCGGACTGCCGCTCGACGAGATTGACCGCGTCGAATTCAACGAGATCACCAAGACGGGCATCGCCAACGGTATGGCGGCTCCCCGTACCATCAATATCGACCTCGTCAACGCGCAGCAGGCGCGCCGTATCCTCGACCGTCTCGTGGGCTACAAGCTCAGCCCCTTTGTGTCGCAGAAGATACACCGCGGACTCTCCGCAGGACGGGTACAGTCTGTAGCGGTACGCATCATCGTCGACCGCGAGAACGAGATACGCGCCTTCAAGCCCGAGGAGTACTGGTCGATAGACGCCAAGCTCATCCCCAAGGGCTCGCGCAAGGCGTTCTCGGCTGCGCTGTACGGAGATCAAAGCGGCAAGATCAAGATAAAGGATCAGGCTCAGGCTGAGAAGATACTCGCTGACCTCGACGGCGCGACCTATATGATAACCAAGGTCAAGAACGGCACGCGCAAAAAATCCCCCGCGCCGCCCTTCATAACCTCCACCCTGCAGCAGGAGGCTTCGCGCAAGCTGAACTTCCAGTCCAGACGCACCATGAAGGTAGCTCAGGAGTTGTACGAAGGCGTAGAGGTCGAGGGCATCGGCGCTATCGGTCTTATCACCTATATGCGTACTGATTCTCTCCGCATATCTAACGACGCCGTCGCCGACGCTCAGAAGTACATCGGCGACACCTACGGCGATAAGTATCTGCCCCCCAAGCCGCGTTTCTACAAGTCGAGGGCGGGCGCACAGGACGGTCACGAGGCGATCCGTCCCTCCACGCCGTCCATCACCCCGGCGCAGATAAAATCCAGCCTCACCACCGACCAGTACAAGCTGTACAAGCTGATCTGGGAGCGCTTCATGGCTTCTCAGATGGCAGACTGCATACAGAAGACCACTCAGGCGGATATCGAGGCTAACGGCTACATCTTCAAGGCGGCTGGCTACCGCGTCGATTTCGACGGCTTCACCGTGCTGTATGTCGAGAGCAAGGATGAAGAGGACGACAAGGACAACCGCATCCTCTCGCTCGAGAAGGACACCCCCTGCAAGCTCAAGGAGCTCGTGCCTAACCAGCACTTCACCCAGCCCCCGGCTCGCTTCACCGAGGCGTCGCTCATCAAGGCGCTCGAAGAGTACGGCATCGGCAGACCGTCCACCTACGCCGCTACCATCTCCACCATCATCTCGCGCGAGTATGTCAAGCGTGAGGGCAAGACCCTCGTGCCCACCGAGCTGGGCGAGGCTCTCGCAGGGCTGATGAAGGAGCGCTTCCCCAAGATCGTGAACGTCAAGTTCACCGCCCAGATGGAGCAGGAGCTCGACACCGTCGAGAGCGGCACCATCGAGTGGGTCGATCTTCTGGATGAATTCTACACCGATTTCGACAAGACCCTCAAGAAGGCGAAAGCCGATATGCAGGGTGTGAAGATACAGCTCGAAGAGGACAAGACGGACATCATCTGCGAGAAATGCGGCAGACAGATGGTCGTCAAGGTCGGGCGCTACGGCAAGTTCATCGCCTGCCCCGGCTATCCCGAGTGCAAGAACGTCAAGAAGTTCGTCGAGAACGTCGGCGTAAAGTGCCCCAAGTGCGGCGGCGACGTCATCGTCAAGCGCACGGGCAAGGGCAAGACCTTCTACGGCTGCTCCAACTATCCCTCCTGCGATTTCGTGTCGTGGTACGAGCCCGTCAGCGAGCGCTGCCCCAACTGCGGCGACATCCTCTTCAAGCGCAAGGGCAAGAAGGGCGGAGTCTTCTGCCAGCATGAAGGCTGCGGATATAAGAAATAAACGTCATTCCGAGGAGGGCAAAGCCCGACGTGGGAATCCCCCGGCGGATTAATACCGTTTTATGTAACAAAACGCGGTGCGCCTCTTTGTGGGATTGCCACGGGCTAAAGCCCTCGCAATGACCGTGATATTATAACTATGAATAAAGTTACCGTAATAGGCGCGGGGCTCGCAGGCTGTGAGGCGGCATATCAGCTCTCACGGCGCGGCATACCTGTCAGACTGATCGACAGCAAGCCCGAAAAGCTCAGCCCGGCGCATCATTCTGATAAGCTGTGCGAGATCGTCTGCTCCAACTCCTTCAAGGCTAACCGCGTGAATTCCGCCGCGGGCCTGTTGAAGGAAGAGATGCGCACCCTCGGCTCGCTGCTTCTGCAGTGCGCCGATAAATGCGCCGTGCCTGCAGGCGGAGCCCTGGCTGTCGACCGCGAGCTCTTCTCGTCGATGGTTACCGACGCGATCCTCGCCGACCCCCTGATCGAGGTCGTGCATGAGGAGATCGAGAGGATACCCGATGAGGGCGTCGTCATCGTCGCAACGGGGCCTCTTACTCACGAGGCGCTGGCGCGCGATATAGCCGCAAAATACGGCGAGAGCCTGCGCTTCTTCGATGCGGCGGCTCCGATAGTTTCGGCAGAGTCGGTCGATATGGAGCACGCGTTCTTCGAGTCGCGCTACGGCAAGGGCGGGGGAGAGGATTATCTCAACTGCCCGATGAACAAGGAAGAATACGAGGCTTTCCACGAGGCTTTGGTCAACGCAGAGCGAGCTCCGGTGCACGAGTTCGACGTGATGAACCCCAAGGTCTACGAGGGCTGTATGCCGATCGAGGTCATGGCTCAGCGCGGCAGGGATACCGTGCGCTTCGGCCCCATGAAGCCGGTCGGTCTGCGCGATCCGCGCACGGGTCACCGCCCGTGGGCAGTGCTGCAGCTTCGCAAGGAGAACGCCGACGGCACCATGTACAACCTCGTCGGCTTCCAGACGAATCTGAAGTTCGGCGAGCAAAAGCGTGTTTTCTCGATGATACCCGCCCTGCACAACGCCGAGTTCTTGCGCTACGGTGTGATGCACCGCAACACCTTCATAGATTCTCCGAGGATACTTGACTCGGATTATTCTGATAAAGAAAATAAAAGCCGCTTCTTCGCCGGTCAGCTCACCGGGGTCGAGGGCTATATGGAGAGCGCCTCATCGGGGCTCATCTGCGGCATTAACGCCGCGAGACTGGTACAGGGTCTCGATACGGTCACCCTCCCGGCGACCACTATGATCGGCGCGCTAAGCCGATATATCAGCGACCCGTATGTCAGCGATTTCCAGCCCATGGGCGCGAACTTCGGCACCCTGCCGGAGCTGCAGAACCGCCCCCGCGACAAAGCCGAGCGCGGTCAGGCGTACGCCGACAGAGCCCTCGCGGATTTGATGCAGTTTATAGAAGAGAACGGCATAGAGCCGACATCAAAGTAACATTGTCATTGCGAGGCGCATACTTGCGCCGTGGCAATCCCCTTGTCGTAAATACTGTTTGATGTGGCAGATAGGCGCATTCCCTGTTTGTGGGATTCCCACGTCGAGGCGTTGCCTCTCCTCGGAATGACATCAAGATACATTAATAAGGATCTGGTAATATGAGAATAATAGTCGACGCTTTCGGCGGAGACAACGCCCCCCTTGAAGTCATCAGGGGCGCCGTTGAAGCGAAAAACGAGTACGGTGTGGATATCATCCTCACCGGTGATGAAGAGATAATCAAAAAGGTCAGCGCCGAGAACGGCATCAGCCTCGACGGCGTTCGGATCGTACACGCACCCGATGTGTTCACCAACAACGACCAGCCCACCTCCATCCGCACCAAGGCGAAGGCGAACACCTCTCTGGCTGTCGGCTTCCGACTGCTAAAAGAGGGCGAGGGCGACGCGTTCCTGTCCGCCGGCAACTCCGGCGCCATCGGAGCAGGCTCGATGTTCATCGTCAAGCGCATCAAGGGCGTCAAGCGCGTTGCGTTCGCGCCCGTCATCCCCAACATGACCGGCAAGTTCATGCTGATAGACAGCGGCATCAACACCGATGTCCGCCCCAAGGTTCTGCAGCAGTTCGCCGTGATGGGCTCCGTGTACATGAACAAGGTCATCGGCATCGAGAACCCGAGGGTCGGTCTCGCTAATGTCGGCGCCGAGGAGCACAAGGGCGACGAGCTCCGTCAGGAGACCTACAAACTGCTCCAAAACACCCCCGTCAACTTCATCGGCAACGTCGAAGGCAGGGATATCCCCCTCGACGGCGCGGATGTAGTCGTCTGCGACGGCTTCACCGGCAACATGATCGTCAAGACCTACGAGGGCGTGGCTATCGCCATGATGAAGAAGATCAAGGGCATCTTTACCAAGAGCCTCAAGAACAAGCTCGCCGCAGCTATGGTGCTGGGCGATATGAAGGAGCTCAAGGCGAATTTCGATCTCGACGAGTTCGGCGGCACGGCTGTGCTCGGCTGTGCAAAGCCCGTGTTCAAGGCTCACGGCAACGCTAACGCCAAGACCATCAAGAACGCTGTCCGCGTCTGTAAGGATTACGTCGCTAACGACGTCATCGCCACAGTTACCGAGGCTATGAAGGACATCGTCGACGATGAGGACGGTGAAGCGTGATGAAGGATATACAGGAAGTCATCGGCTACACCTTCAAGGATCAGTCGCTGCTGCAGCAGGCGTTGACCCACTCGTCCTATGCCCATGAGCAGCACAAGAACATGAAGTACAACGAGCGGCTCGAGTTTTTGGGCGACGCCGTCCTCTCCATCGTTGTATCCGATTATATCTACAAGCACTGTCCCGATCTGCCCGAGGGCGAGCTCACCAAGCTGCGCGCCTCGCTGGTTTGCGAGAAGAGCCTCTTCGATTTCGCAAAGCAGATCGACCTTGGCTCATACATCCGCCTATCTAACGGCGAACGCCGCAACGGCGGCAACAAGCGCCCGTCCATCGTCTCAGACGCTTTCGAGGCTCTGATCGCCGCGATCTATCTCGACGGCGGCGTCGAGCCCGCGAGCCGGCACATCCTGCGCTTTGTCATCCCCGAGATCGAGAACCACAGGTTCCATTCCTTCAAGGACTACAAGACCTCCCTGCAGGAGATCATCCAAAAGAATCCCGGAGAGAAGCTGGAGTACCGCCTGATCGGTTCCAGCGGCCCCGACCACGACAAGCACTTCAAGGTCGAGGTATGCCTCAACTCCAACGTCATCGGCAGGGGAGGCGGCCGCTCGAAGAAGGAAGCCGAGCAACAGGCGGCTCGCGAAGCACTGGAGCTGATGGGCTATTAAACACGCGAATGTAGCTATGTTCATACCGTTCAACGGCTGTCCCCACCGCTGTTCGTTCTGCGACCAGCGAAGTATCACCGGAGAGCAGCGCCAGCCGTCCCCCGATGACGTGAGGAGAACCGTTGAAAAGGCTCTTGATTCTTTAAAAGAAAATTCAATACACAGCGAGCTCGCCTTCTTCGGCGGCAGCTTTACCGCGATCGACAGGGCGTACATGATCTCTCTGCTCGACGCGACCGCGCCGTATATCGACCGCTTCAAGGGCATACGTATCTCCACTCGCCCCGACTGTATCGACGATGAAGTGCTGACGCTCCTGAGATCATACAAGGTCAGCTCCATCGAGCTCGGCGCCCAGAGCATGAGCGACGAGGTGCTGACGGCGAATGACCGCGGTCATACTGCCGAGGATGTGCGAACGGCTTCAAAGCTGATAAAGCGATACGGCTTTTCGTTAGGCTTGCAGATGATGACCGGGCTGTACAAGAGCTCCGACGAGCTCGACAGACAGACGGCTATAGAGTTCATCGCCCTGCGCCCCGACACCGTTCGCATCTATCCGACGATAGTGATGAAGGGGACAAGGCTGGGCGAATTGTACGAAGAGGGCGCCTATCATCCGCAGGAGCTTGATTCTGCTGTAAGCTTATGCGCCGACCTGCTGAAGCTGTTTGAAGAAAACGATATCAGGGTCATCAGGCTCGGTCTGCACGACAGCGACACCCTGCGTCGGGATATGCTCTCGGGGCCTTATCATCCGTCGTTCCGCGAGCTGTGCGAGAGCCGCATCATGCTGGACAAGGCTTTAGAACTGCTCAGCGGCAGAGAGCC